>CAYPJI010000001.1:0-7037 GCA_964411045.1 uncultured Methylobacter sp.
CATGATTGAGATAAAACCATTTGAAGGTTCGGTAGCCTGACTGATGGTAAGACACTAACAGCGTGATCATTTCGCTATAACTCATGCGATGTGCGCGGTTACGCTTCCGGTCGCCGTTCGTCAACTGTTTTTCTTGCCAGACTGGAATAAAAGTCCGGCAAAAATCATCTACATCGCAGAACAATTGTGTTAATTTCATGGTGGGCAGGTTTTTGAGGAAAAAATGGATGTCGGAGTCTATATTTTTCCTGTTTTTCAAAAATCTGCCTACTTTTCTTATCCCGAACTGAGGTTATTTAGGCTTTTTTCGAGTTTGTCCATAACGCCAGAAAACGCGGTAGAGCGTTATTAAGTTCACTGTTGGAGCTGATTATCAGCTAACTCCCCGGAATCTATTATGAGCCAATCGGTATGGAAGCCCGTGTCGGCGCCCATTACTGGGCGAGAGAGTCGTTCTCTTAATCAATCTCTAGCTTTCGTTAGAGCAGCTGAAAGCGGTGATTCATCGATAAATCGCAGTGGATCAATGTTATTTTGTCGTGCAATCATCACTGCGTAAGCAAGGCGTTCACGCTCCCTTTCAAGCTCCTTTTCAAGTTGCTCAACGCGATCCTTTAGTAGCTTAATTTGCTTCTCTGCTTGAGTTGCCTGACTGCGTTCAAGACTGTATTTTTTTTCGCCATGTATATATCCTTTTACAATCCCTTGAACACGATCATATTCAGCTTTGAAGTCCTTGTTGCGCCAAAGAGTGACTTTTGAGGCCGCCACTCGGTCAGTAATGTAATCCCATTTAAACTCTTTAGCTTCGATGAGCTGACGCTCAAAGCGAGACAGAATGTCGTAAGCCTTTTGTAACTCTTCTGTTTTTATTGCCATTATTAGTCCTTTCCACACTGAAAAGGGCAGTCCTCGGGATAGTCACCCTCTTGTTTAAAAGGTAAAAAATCGCTGTCTTTGCATTGACCATCTCTGCTATCTACCAAGAATTGACGCATCTCAAGGACTTTGGAAGCCTGTGTCCACAAAGTCATATGATGTTGAAGGTGAAGTTCTGCTCCTGCTATACCTTGGTCCACTGCATGACCAAGGCTTTCCAACATTCTTTCAGCTTTATCGCGCTCTACTTTAAGTTTGGCGACTTGAGCTTCGTCATAAAGGTCTAATGCAAAGTGTTTACAACCATTGCCATTATTACCAGTGAGACACTTCATATTCATATCGCATGGCTTTAAATACATTGGTCTGGTGCACAGACCAGTAGGTGTATGATGGACTGTAGCTAGCTCTTGATCTAAGTACTCATCAATGTCATCAAGCGGAATTTTATTTTCAATCCATTTACGTACTTGGTTCGCTATGGCTCCCGCAAAACGATTCGTATCTTTGAGCATGGCTTCTTTGATTTTTATTGCCCGTTCACGCCCCGAATTATGATCATAATGATCTCCCTGAGTCGCGGTTCTCCCCATCCAACGATTCACCACTTCACTACTGGCTCCAGCTCTAAAGAGGCTCGTTGTCTGCCAGTGGCGTCCCATATGGCTCTGCCATTGATCTGAAAGAGTGTTATCAGTTGATATTCCATAACGCACAAACATACCATCGGTACGGTCGTTTCCTTTAATTGCGTGAGTTACCCCATGATAGCCAAAGATTTCTGGCACTAACCCACGAGAAGTGCCCTTGTAGGCTCGAAGAAAGAGATACTCGGAGACCTTTTGCTCAACCTTAAAGCTTTTTGATTGAATAACGATTGATTTGGTCGCTGGAATACTCTCGATACCACTATCCAATTCGGATTGTTCTTCATGCTTAATTTGATTTGCTAGCTCTTGTTCTAAAGAGTAGTTAACTTCCTCGTAGCGCTGTTTTATAGAATCATGTATTGAGTCTTGCTCAAGGAGATACATCGTCGATGGGCGATAGCGAACATTCTCGCTAGTATCTTGTGTTTTGACGTAATAACGGGCTTTGTCTAAAACTTTCAATCCCTTCAAATCTATCCCATCTAATAGTGAAATCGACAAGTTTGATTCGAATAGGTCGGGAAAGAGTTGTTGAAATGAGTAAAGGTCGATATATTTGCTGCTATCGAAACCACCGCCCGCATAAGCCTCAATGATTTTACGAGCATTATCAACATGGATGGCGCTGACAGGTCGACGACCCCCATCATAATCTTCCAGTGGAGTAAAGTTGTAACAAGCGGATTTTCCGCCTTGCATTTTAACCCAGACATCTTTAAATGTTTGATCTCCCGACTGTTTTCGGAATAACTTTCTTCCATGTATTACTTCAAGTAGCTCACCGTCAGTTACATAGTTCAAGCGTTCTGCTTTTTTTTCATTAATAAAATTGAGGATCGATTGACCTGTAATGTAATAATCACACTTGGTTTTGCCTAACCTAGTGGCAACCATTTCTACACCCCACTCCTGAATTCGCTTGCGTACCTCACTTTTATTAGGACTGGTAAATCGAATAGGTTGCGGAAACAAATCGTTTAACTCCCAAACGTCGTAGTTACGATTTGGATCAATAACGTCAGCCGTTTTCCATTTCTCCTCTCCTTCGATTCGCAGGGATTCGAGAAGCCTGTCAAAATCGTCTAGACGATCCTGAACTTCACGCTGCTTGCTTGAGTGATAATTTGATAGACGACGACCAACTTCAGCTAAGCGCCCAGTAGTTTCTAGCTCTTTTGCGATCTGGCGGCTTGGAGCGCTCAAATTAGTTATACGTTGCACAACGTCTATTAGAAGTTCTCTCCAATTCTCAGGAACATAGCGGGCCATCGGCATTGCCCCTTTTTCTGTCCATACTTTTAGATACAACTCTCCATTATGTGTTATCAAAGGATCGGCGGGTAAACGTAGAACCTCACCAATTCTGAGCCCAATGGCAAACTGGAATGCTTGTGTATAAATAGCAAGCAGATCGCTTTCCTGGCGTGGCGTGTTATCTTGGCTTGATTCAATGGCCCACTTTGCTTGGATAATTGACCTAATGAGATCTTGTTGAGGCATGCGCCTTGGCAATGCGGGATTAGAACTTCTAGGCGCTTTAGCCGTGTCGATGATTACGGTCAATAGGTTTTCATTAATAAGCCATCCGATTATTTGATTAAGTGAATTAATAAAGCTTGCTAGGGTCCCAGGGATATTTTGTTTGGCGTCGTTTACTACTTTCTCATAAGTCTCCTGAGTTATATCGTGGACAGATTCCACTCCTATTTTATCTAAGGTGGCAAAGGGCCTAATCAAACCTCGAATATTTGTAAAACTATATAGTCCTTTGCCCCTGTAATCATAACAACACTTAACAAGATAAATTTTAGCAATCAAACTCACGCCTTCGTTCCATGGAGTTGAACCGCTTACAAAACGAACGTATTCATTATTATATTTCCACTTAGAATCTTCCCAACTACCCTTAAAAATAGCTAATGTCTTAAACCAATCCTTAGCTTTCGGAGTAAGAGCTGAAATGTGTGATTGTGCAGCTAGCTCTTGACTTTTTGGTAGTATCGTAATGTTATTCACTAGGTGACTCTTCTAAGGAGATGGGTTCGAATATCGTATCGTTCAAAAAAGGTGGCTGGTAAGACTCTATATCGTTTAAATTTACAACATCTTTCCCCTCTGAATAAGCGATGGCGGCGTCACATCCAGCAAGTGCTTCATCGAGTTGATGCGCCATTTGACCAGTTGTCTGATTGCGCAAAAGCAAACGTTGCTCCTCAATATATGTTTTAGCGTTAGCATGTGCCGATGCGTCTTTGGATGGGCAAAATTGATCGCAGGAGTAGCAGGCAACGGCGGGTTCTAAATGACAAGCTGAACCTTTATGGCATTTACCTATGCTCGTAAAAGCCGTAAGCTCAATAATGTTCTTTCCGTAAATATTGTTCTCGTCCACATCTTGACGAATCCAAGCGGCAGCAAAGTGCTTTTGCTCAACACGTTTCTCAGTAGCTTTCTCAAGAAGTTCCCATAGTTCTCTCGTATTTTTAAAGTAGTGCTTCACAGAACCCAGAGAGCTGTGATCAAGTAGCTCTGCTACTTCAGGCTCGGTGTAACCTTCAAGTACCGCGTTGGTTCCGACAGTATATCGGAAGCGATACGCGTTTAAACTGAAGGGAGCGCCAGTACGAGGAGAAAGCCCCAGCCAACTCTGCATTTGCTTAAGCCGCCAGTCTAATGCTTTACCGGAAACATGCATGGCAAAATCTTTCTTATCGCCTTTATATAAATCGTCATACGGGTTCTTGACCCACTGTTCCTTATATTGCAGTCCAGATACCCAGCGTCGTTGAAACAGTGGGGGGTCATCTTGCTCAAATAAGGCGACAAATTGCCGATTTAAGTCGATCATCTCTTCAATGGCATCAGCTAACTCTGGGCTAAGGACGCGCTTGGTAAACTCAGTTCTGCGCCATTGGTGTTTTTGTTTTACACGAGGGACATTGAGCCAAGCGACCCCCGTTGATGAATCTCGGATAAAATCCTTCTCTTTTAAAAGACACAATTGAATCGGTCGAAATCCAAAATCTCTGTAAAGCCACATCACAATCCGGCTGTCTAAAGGGGCTTCTGTTTTATGGAGAGCCTGATTAATGCATGCGAGCTCTTCTCGTGTAAACGGCCCCGCTTCGTCACACATGGTATAAAGACGAAAATACGCGTTCTGTCGACTTGCCACCTCTGTATTTATTAGATCTTGGGCAAGGTCAAACGATAACCCTTCGGTTTCATAGGCGACCAAAAACATGATTAATCGCCTAACAAACGAAACATCTTGTTGCTCTATAGCTTGGCGGGTGAACAACTCCTCAAGCGTTTTATTGATATCGTTGCTTTGAAGATAAATTCCTTGAAATCTTTCAAGAATACTCTCCAAGTGGAAAAGAGTCTTGGGTGAGTAATGCCTAAACGACCACAAAAGAAAGCTTTCAATGGTATCGTCAATGTCGTTATTGCCCGTAAAAAATCGCTTTGAACTTAGCTTTGCAACACTTCCAGTGTCATCAGGAACCACAATTTCGTCTAACCAATTTCCAGTTTCATCTTTGATTTCAACGCGGTAATTGAAGCGCGTAGAAACGAACCGCTCACTTTCTGGTATAACAATCGACAGATAAGGCTTAACTAAGGCACTCGCAGTGGCTTGGGTATTGAAGCTTTCATTTGTATTATTTGCCATCATTTACTCTCCTTACTTTTGTTCTTGCCACCTGAGAGAATGTTCTCTTGAAGCGAGATGGTCATCATTGCAACGCGTCTTTCAATTGAGCCAGATGGGTATTTCGCTGCCATCTGACTGCCTCGTGCCCAGCCACCTGCGTATTCTTGAAGAACGGACTTATACGAACCTTTCATAATAGGGCCTAGATTAGGATCAATAGATTCGTTCAAAGAGTCATCTAGAAGATCGTGAAAGGTATTTCGCAGCCGATGAGGGCTGAGAACACCTTTATATTCGGGGAAAGCCTGTGCGATTGTATCGGTTATTTTATTGGGAGAATCAACAGAAAGAGGCTTACCTTTACCACGCGTTGAAAGAAATAGATATGTGACTTTTTTATAACCTTCAAACTGAGGTCTGATATTTTTTGCATAATGAAGGATGAGATCAGCGATATCATTACTTAAGGCTACTTTACGCCCCTTAGTTTTTATGGAAGGAGCTTTTTTATGTGCGTATGCAGCAGGAAGGGGGGAGTCGTTCTTTACGATTTCAAAATACTTATCACGCCCAAGTAGAGAGAGATGGTTTATCTGCAATAGAAGTGATTCTGAGCGACGGTTGCCACCCAAAATTAATGTTAATAGTAATATAAAATTGCGCCATCTCACACGTTCCGATTTGAAGGGGTTTAACTCATTCTCAGGCAGTGGGTTTATGATTTCAAAGAACTTTGCACGCAGATCAGGGGTTAGACCAATTAGAACTTTACCTGTAGTTTTATATGGAGCAGAAGTGTGAATCTTGAAGCTATGATCCATGACCTGTTTTTTGTTTTTTGAGTGATTTAATTTCTCAGGATCGTTAGCTGCTCTGTTTTGATAGAAGTTCCAAAGCCATGAAATAAAGTTATTAGCATGAAGATAGCGAAGCTTGTAAGTTCCTGCTGCACGCACTTCACCTGTCTCTTGATTAGCTGAAAAGTAAGTTGAGAGACTTTCAATTTCACCTACAGTAAGGACTTCAAGTCTTGAGAGTCGATTATGAATGTCTATGGATGACTTAGCACAAAACTCATAAAGCATTTTAATTCCTTTTGCTGCTATCTCTAGCGTAGATATTTTCGCACCTGAGTTAAATCGACTCATAAGATAACCCGCACTAATCAATTCGAGTTCGCCATCACAGATGAGTAGAGGTATTTTTACACCACCTAGTTTCTCAAAAGCTGTGTATCTTATTTGTAAATTCATAGCAGTTATTTGAAACCATTAAATTTCGGAATAGGTTTTTAATTCTAATTACGAAGATTCAAAATGTCAAATAATGAAACAATAATTTATAGTAAAAGGTTATTTTGAAACCTTAAATAAAATGAAACAAAAAAAAGGCCGCTTTAGTTTGGCGGCCTTTTTAGTGTATTGATATAAAAGGGTTTATTTATGTTTTTTTAAAAAATGAAACATTTTATATTTTTTTCTGGGTTTAACCGACGGCCGCGCCGAGTTTGAAAATAGGCAGATACATGGCGATGATCAGGCCGCCGACCAGGATGCCTAAGATTACCATGATAATGGGCTCCATCAGGCTGCTTAAATTATCGACCAGATTGTCGACTTCCTCTTCATAAAAATCGGCCACTTTGGCCAGCATTTCATCGATAGAGCCCGATTCTTCGCCGATGGCAAGCATCTGCATGACCATGTGGGGGAACAGCTGGGTTTGTTGCATGGCAAATTGCAGGCGCTGCCCCATGGCTACTTCTTCGCGCATCCTCAAAACCGCGTCGGCGTAAATAACATTGCCGCAAGCGCCGGATACAGACTCCAGCGCTTCCACCAGCGGCACGC
>CAYPJI010000001.1:7047-32283 GCA_964411045.1 uncultured Methylobacter sp.
GAACTCTATCGACGATGTCCACTTTGGCACGCCGGCCGCGGACATCGTCGATAGAGTTCTTGAGAAACGGGCGATGGCCGACTTGTGCAAGATCATACCAATTATGGGTATTTTCAGGAACATTTTATCCATGAAGTGGTTGAACGGCCGCGAACGTTTCTGGAAGAAAAGATAGGTATAAATGGCCACGCCGATGCTGCCGAAAAATAGCCACCACCATTCCTGCATCCATTCCGATATGCCGATTACAAACATTGTGAAGGCCGGCAAATCGGCGCCAAAGCTCTGGAAAAGTTCTTGAAAAACAGGCACGACAAACAGCAGCAGAATGGCTGTGACGATAAACGCGACGACCAATACCGCGATAGGATAAGTCAGCGCTTTCTTGATTTTCTTTTTTAAGGATTCGGTTTTTTCCTTGTAAGTTGCGATCTTATCCAGCAGCGTTTCCAGCACCCCGGCCTGCTCGCCCGCCTGGACCAGATTGCAGAAAAGCTCATCAAATTGCTGCGGCCGCTTGTTAAGGGCTTCAGCCAAAGTGGCGCCGCCTTCAATATCCGCTTTAATGTCCAGCAGCATTTTCTGCATGCTGGGATTATCGTGTCCTTTGCCGATGATGTCGAAAGACTGCACTAAAGGCACGCCCGCTCCCAGCATGGTCGCCAATTGCCGGGCAAAGACCGCGATATCGCCCGGCGTGATTGATTGCACTCTGGCGCCGAATAAGGGTTTGGGTTTCTTCTTGAGTTTGGTGACGCGTATGCCCATACGCCTTAAATCGGTCCTCGCGATCATTTCGCTCTTTGCAGTAATCAACCCCTTGGTTTTTTTTCTGCTTTTGTCGACGCCTTCCCAGATGAAATCCAGCTGTTCAGTTTGTTCTGCCATAATTATTCCTTCGTTACGCGGTCAATTTCTTCGAGAGTCGTAATACCCATGCGCACCTTGTTCAAGCCCGATGCCCGTAAATCATTGATGCCTTCGGACTTTGCCTGCTCTGCGAGCTGCATGGCATTGCCGCCTTCAAGAATGAGCGAGCGCATTTTTTCGCTCAATGTCATGACTTGATAGATGCCGACCCGGCCTTTATAGCCGTTCGTACAATGCTCACAGCCTACAGGACTAAATAGTTGCAGGTTATCCAGCTCTTCCTCTCTAAAACCTGCAGAGGCCAGGGCTTTGGCCGGATAGTCGGCCGGTTTCTTGCAATGCTCGCACAGGCGTCGCGCCAGGCGCTGAGCCATAATCAGGTTGACGGCCGAGACGATATTAAAAGGCGGAATGCCCATCTGCATGAGGCGATTCAATGTTTGCGGGGCGTCATTGGTATGCAGGGTCGATAACACCAAGTGGCCTGTCTGTGCCGCTTTGACAGAGATTTCCGCAGTTTCCAGGTCGCGGATCTCGCCGACCATGATGATATCGGGATCTTGGCGCAAAAAGGCACGCAGGGCCGAGGCGAACGTCAGGCCCGCTTTGGGATTCATATTGACCTGATTGATGCCTTCTACCGTGATTTCAACGGGATCCTCGGCCGTGGAAATATTGCGCTCGATGCTGTTAAGAATGTTCAGGCCTGTATAGAGTGTGACGGTTTTACCGCTGCCGGTTGGTCCTGTAACAAGGACCATGCCGTAAGGTTTATGGATAGCCTCAAGAAACAGCTTTTCCTGTTCCGGTTCAAAACCCAGTTTTTCAATGCCGATTTGAGCGCTGGTGGGGTCCAGAATACGCAAAACGACTTTTTCGCCGAACAGTGTAGGACAGGTGTTGACCCGAAAGTCAATCGCACGATGCTTCGATAAAGACATCTTGATACGGCCGTCCTGCGGAACCCGGCGCTCGGCGATATCCATCCTGGCCATGACTTTGATGCGCGAGATAATACGGTTTGCGGCGCTGGTCGGCGGACTGGAGACTTCATGCAGGATGCCGTCAGACCTGAATCGGATACGGAAGTTTTTTTCATAGGGTTCCAGATGAATGTCGGAAGCGCCTTTTTTTATTGCATCCAGCAGGATTTTATTGACGAAACGCACAATGGGGGCATCGTCAATTTCAGAATTGATATCCTCATTCGCATTTTCATCACCGCCGGTAATATTCAGCTTTTCCAGATCTTCGTCGAGCAGAAGATCCTTCATGGACGTATCGGATGCCGCTTCTAAAGAGGTTTCTATCGCCTTGACGAGTTTGTTTTCCTCGACCAGTATGGCCTCGGGTTTAAGCAGGCTGTGAAACTTGATGTCATCGAATGCCTGGAAATTGGTCGGATCGGAGACCGCTACAAACAGTGTTTTGCCGCGTGTAAAAAGAGGCAGCACATGATGCTGACGAATCAGTTTTTCGCTGATCACTTTGACGGGCAGGTTGCGGCAGTCTATCGCATCCAGATCGAAAAAAGGTATGCCGAATTCAGCGGAGGCTTTTATTGCTGAGGCTCTGCTGTCAACAAAATTATTGGCGACCAGATAGGAAATGAGCGGGATTTTCCTTTTTTGCGCTTCCTGAATGTGGATTTGGGCGTCGCTTTCAGACAGCAGGCCGCCTTGAATTAAGCATTTTGCGAGACCATTGAATTGTAGATCGGTTAATACGGTAGCCATGCGGTAGTCATGCGATTGGTTTAATGCAACTAAAGCAAATATAGATCAAATAGGAGGTTTGTCCAATGAATAGGACATGAAAGGGGAAGATACAGGGGGAAAGCGTTTTTTCCCCCTGCGTTTTGACGCCTTTATAAGGCTTGGATTTTGCGGTGCTGTTCTTCGAGGTTGTTCAATGACGAACGTAAATCGGCCAGTTTGGCTTTTTCCTTATCGATTACATCGGCCGGCGCTTTATCGATGAAGGCCGGATTGCTTAATTTGCCTTCGATTCTGGGCAGTTCCTTGATGATTTTCTGAATTTCCTTGTCCAACCGCGCCAGTTCGGCTTCCTTGTCGATCAAGCCGGCCATCGGAATCAGGATTTTCATGTCGCCGACCAGCGCTATCGCCGATTCGGGCGCCGCTTCATCGGTATCAAGCCAATTGATCGATTCAAGCCGGCCCAGTTTCAGCAAATAGACCTGATTGTTGGCCAGGCTGCTTTTATCGGCGGCTGAACCGTTTTGCAGCAGGACCGGCAGCGGTTTGCCCGGCGCTATGTTCATCTCGCCGCGGATACGGCGCACACCCAGGATGAAGTTCATGACCCAGTTGATTTCGGCAATGGCAGTCGTGTCGATCTGGGCTTCATCGGCTTTCGGGTACGGCTGCAGCATGATTGTCTCGGCGAGTGCCGCGCCAGTTCCCGACTGGCTTGCGGCATACACACCATCCCTGGCGATAATACCGGCCAATGGCGCAACGCGCTGCCAGATTTCCTCGGTGATGAACGGCATCAACGGATGCGCCAGACGCAACACATTTTCCAGCACCGTCAACAGCGTTCTGCGCGTGCCGCGCTGCAGGGCTTCGTTGTCCGATTGCAGCGAGATCTTGGCCAGTTCCAGATACCAGTCGCAGTATTCGTTCCAGGTAAACTCATAAATGGCCTGGGCTGCCAGATCGAAACGGTAGTTGTCGATGGCGTTGGATGTCGCGGTGATGACCTGATGCAGTCGGGCGGTAATCCAGCGGTCGACTTGCGTATATTCGCAATCACCAGTCAGACCGTTATCCTGGCCTTCCGTATTCATGAGCACGTAGCGCGCAGCATTCCAGAGCTTGTTGCAGAAATTGCGGTAGCCTTCGGTACGGGCTAGGTCGAAGCGGATATCGCGGCCGGTCGAAGCCAGCGAGGCGAAGGTGAAGCGCAACGCGTCGGTGCCGAAGGACGAAATGCCGTCCGGGAACTGTTTGCGCGTGGCCTGCTCGATTTTCTTGGCCAGATGCGGCTGCATCATGCCGGAGACGCGTTTGGCCACCAGGGCTTCCAGATCGATGCCATCGATGATATCGATGGGATCGAGCACGTTGCCCTTGGATTTAGACATCTTCTGGCCTTCGGCATCGCGGACCAAGCCGTGAATATAGACTTCCTTGAACGGCACGTCGCCCTGGAACTTCAGCCCCATCATGATCATGCGCGCGACCCAGAAGAAGATGATGTCGAAGCCGGTGACCAGGACGCTGGTCGGGTAATGCCTGGCCAGCTCGGGCGTCTGATTGGGCCAGCCCAGAGTCGAGAACGGCCACAGGGCGGACGAGAACCAGGTGTCGAGCACGTCTTCATCCTGCTTCAGCGCGTAATCGGCCGGCAGGTTGTGTTTGGCGCGGACCTCCTCTTCCGAGCGGCCGACGTAGGTGTTGCCCTGATCGTCATACCAGGCCGGAATCCGGTGTCCCCACCAGATCTGCCGGGAAATGCACCAGTCCTGAATGTTGCGCATCCAGTCGAAGTAGGTGTTCTTCCAGTTGTCAGGCACGAATTTGATCGCGCCGGTTTCGACGGCTTCTATCGCCGGCTTGGCTAGCGGTTCGACCTTGACGTACCACTGATCGGTCAGCAGCGGCTCGATGACGCTGCCGGTACGGTCGCCGCGCGGCACCATCAGTTTGTGGTCGACGATTTTTTCCAGCAGGCCCTCGGCGTCCAGGTCGGCGACCATCTGCTTGCGCGCCTCGAACCGGTCCAGGCCGATGTATTTTTCCGGGATCAGGCCGCCTTCCGCGTCCAGATTACCGCGCACGGTGGCATCGACCGTGAAGATATTGATCAGGCCGCCGTGCGGCAGCTCGCTGATGGCCGATGCGTTGCGATGCCGCGTCCAGACCTCGTAGTCGTTGAAGTCGTGGGCCGGCGTGATCTTGACGCAGCCGGTGCCGAACTCGGGATCGACATATTCATCGGCAATAACGGGGATGCGCCGGCCGGTCAGCGGCAGTTCGACAAATTCGCCGAGCAGGTGCTTGTAGCGCTCGTCATTCGGATGAATCGCGACGGCGGCGTCGCCGAGCAGGGTTTCCGGGCGCGTCGTGGCTACGATCAGATGGCCCTGGCCATTGGACAGCGGATAGCGCATGTGCCACATCGAGCCGTTTTCCTCTTCCGACAGCACTTCCAGGTCCGATACGGCCGTATGCAGGACCGGGTCCCAGTTCACCAGGCGCTTGCCGCGGTAGATCAGGCCTTCTTCGTACAGGCGGATGAAGACTTCCTGAACGGCTTCGGACATGCCCTCGTCCATGGTGAAGCGTTCCCGGTTCCAGTCCAGCGACGAGCCCATGCGGCGCAGCTGGCGCGTGATCGTGCCGCCCGACTGTTCCTTCCATTCCCAGATTTTTTCGATGAATTTTTCGCGGCCGTAATCGTGGCGGGTTTTGCCTTCGGCATTGATCAGGCGTTCGACGACCATCTGCGTGGCGATGCCGGCATGATCCGTGCCGGGTTGCCATAAGGTGCTGCAGCCTTTCATGCGGTGATAACGCGTCAGCGCATCCATGATCGTGTCCTGAAACGCATGCCCCATGTGCAGGCTGCCGGTGACATTGGGCGGCGGAATCATGATGCAATAAGATTCGCCGTCCTCTCTGGCGGCAAAATAGCCTTGTTCTTCCCAGGTTTTATACCAGCGTTGTTCAATTGAATGGGGAGCGTATGTTTTATCCATGGATGTGTTGTGTTCTTGTAAAAGTTATGCGTTTAAGAGGCAAGGTTATTGCGCCTTATATCTCAAATTTTCATGCTAAATCTTGTGCGTGGCAATAGCCAGTCCCAACTGCTGATACTGGCGATAGCGCTGCCGGCCGGCCTCTTTGGTTTCCTCGCTGTCATCGAGAATTTCCAGGATGCGCTCTATCTGTTCGAGATCCTGCGGGCATTGCGAAGAAAGGTTGATCACGGTTTTCTGCCAATCTTCAGGCGCCTTTTGCGTGCCGATCAGGATGACATTGCGCTGCCATTCCACGCGCGGGAGCGAGGCTGTCTCGCTCGTATAGAGTCCGTGCGGGATGAAACTACCTGCCCGGAAAGTCCAGAGCAGGTTGTCCATGATTTCGCTTTGTTCGGCCGAATCGGTCAGCACATAGCAGAAGTGGCCGCTACGGTAGGCTTTTTCTATCAGTTTACAGGCAAACAGATACCGTTCCTGTTGCGAGCGTGACGGCAATAGATAAAAGCTGACTTCCGGCATGGGCTGTTAGGCCTTGGGCGTACGGTTAATCAGATATTGGCACAAGAGCGGAACGGGACGGCCGGTCGCGCCTTTGGCCGGGCCGGTACGCCAGGCCGTGCCGGCGATATCCAGATGCGCCCAGCGGAAGTTCTCGGCAAAACGCGACAGGAAACAAGCCGCCGTAATAGTGCCGGCATCCTTGCCGCCGATATTGGCCATGTCGGCGAAATTGGATTTGAGCAGATCCTGATATTCTTCCCAGAGCGGCAGACGCCAGAGGCTGTCGGTGGCCGTCTCGCTGGCTGCGAGCAGTTCATTGCACAGTCTGTCGTCGTTGCCGAGCAAGCCGCTGGGCACGCGGCCTAAAGCCACCAGGCAGGCGCCGGTCAGTGTTGCTAGGTCAATGACCACATCGGGGCTGTAGCGTTCGGCATAGGTTAGCGTATCGCAAAGGATCAGGCGGCCTTCGGCATCCGTGTTCAAAACTTCGATGGTCTTGCCGGACATGCTGGTCAGAATATCGCCGGGCTTGTCGGCATTGCCGTCGGGCAGGTTTTCCGTCGATGGAATCAGGCCGACGATATTGAGCGGCAGGTCCATTTGCGCGGCAGCCTGTAGCGTGCCCAGGACGGCCGCGCCGCCGCACATATCGTATTTCATTTCATCCATGCCCGCCCCCGGCTTCAAGGAAATGCCGCCGGCATCGAAGGTGAGTCCTTTGCCGACCAGGACAATCGGCTTGCCGTTCTTGTCGCCGCCCTGGTATTCCAGCGTGATCAGCTTGGCGGGCTGGCGGCTGCCGCGCGCGACGGCCAGCAAAGCGCCCATGCCGAGCTTTTCCATATCGGCTTCTTCCAGCACATTCACATTGAGTTTGCCGAATTTTTTGCCCAGTTCGACCGCTTGTTCGGCAAGGTAGGTTGGGGTGCAGATATTGCCCGGCAGGTCGGCCAAGTGTTTGGTTAAATTGACGCCTTCGGCAATGGCCCGTCCCTGCTCCAGTCCCGCTTGCGCCAGGGCGCTTTCGCTTTGCGGCGCGCAAATGTAAATCTTCTCGATCTTGCTTTCCGTTTCCTTGTCGGACTTCAGGTGGGTGAATTGATAGACAGCATCGCTGAAGACTTCGATGATTTGGCGCGTTTTCCACTGCCAATCGCCGGTTGTTACATCACATTCAGCCAGGCAGCAGGCGACGGATTTTATTTGCGGCTTTTTCAGACTATTAATAGCCGCTGCCAGCGCCTTGCGGTAATTCTTGCCCGATAAAGGCTCTTTTTTGCCCAGGCCGACCAGTAAAATGCGTTCGATGGTGCTGTCGGGCACGACGTTGATTAGGACGGTTTCGCCGTTTTTTCCGCTGATATCTCCACGGCTGACGATGTTGCTGATGATTCCCTGAGTACTGGTATCGAGGGCGATGGCCGACGGACTCAGTTGCTGATCCTCGTAAACGCCAACAATAACACAGTCAGATTGCAGTTTTTCTAAAGGCGTGATTTCTATAGAATAGTCCATAATTTTTTATCGTGTAGTTGCGAGAGAATAGTTATCTTGAGCAAGCCGTCTTAGACGGCCGCTGCCAAGATGGGCTGTTTGTTTTTCGGATTATACAACACAAATATATTTTGATGGGGAGACAGGCTTTTGGGAGCAGATTGGCCGCAAGGCTATAAAATAGGACGGCGTCCGTTGATCACCGTTCTGGATAAGATGATTATGCGCGATTTGATCAAGACATTGCTAGCTGTTTTGACCGTGATTGTCGTCATAATCGTCAGTCGGAAATTTATCAAAATTCTGGATAAAGCAATCGAAGGACAGGTATCTAATGAAACATTGTTGAGCATCCTGGGTTTGAAAATAGTCGTTGCCAGCATTGCGTTCCTGCCGGCCGCTTTGTTCATGGCCGTATTGATGGTGCTGGGCCGGATGTACAGAGATCAGGAGATGTCGGCGATCTCTTCCGCCGGCGGCGGCGCGGGCACTATTTATCGGGCCGTATTCCTGCTGGTTTTTCCGTTGAGCGTAGTGTCGGCAGGGCTCTCGATGTATGTGGCGCCCTGGGCTGAAGCGAAGACAGAGGAGATAATGCATCAGGATGAGCAGTCTGCCGATATCAGAGGCGTCGCGGCGGGAAAGTTCAGCGAATACAGTCAGGGCGATCTGGTTTTTTATGTGGAGAAGATCGGTGACGATAAAAAGCTGCACAAAGTTTTTGTGCAGCATCGGCAACGTAATGGTAAACAAGCGATTATTAATGCCGAATCAGGTCGGCTGGAAGATTTAAAAGATGGCCGTTACATGATTCTGGAACAGGGCGAGCGCATACAGGGACATCCGGGAGCGGTGGATTATGTGATTGAAAATTTTGCCGAATACGCCGTCAGGCTGGATGAGAAAAGCTCAGTTATCAATGTGAGCCGCGAGGCGATCCCGATGAATGTGCTGAAGAATTCTAACGCCATACGCGACATTGCAGAATTGCAGCGCCGCTATTCCATTCCTTTGAGCATGATTTTTCTTACGCTTCTTGCCGTGCCGTTGGCGCAGAGCGCGCCCAGAGGCGGCGTTTACGGCAATATGATGGTCGCCTTTTTGATCTATTTCAGTTACGGGAATCTTATTCGCGTCAGCCAGAGCTGGGTCATTAACGAAACCATTCCTGCCTGGCTGGGCGGTGTTGGGGTTTATTGGATATTGTTGCTGGTCGGCATTGGATTATTGGTCAAACTGTACGGATGGCAGTGGATTAAGATGAAAATCAGGGAAAAGGTGACAAGGTGAATGTATTAACGAAGTATATCGTCAAGGAGATTTTAAAAGGTTCGCTGATTTCGATTCTATTATTATTGACATTGTTTAATCTGTTCACCTTTAGCGATGAGTTAAAGGATCTGGGAAAAGGGCATTATGGCTTAAAGGAGATCTTTTCCTATCTGGCGCTGACCTCTCCCCGGGTTTTTTATGAGCTGATGCCGTCGTCGGCGTTGCTGGGCAGTTTGTTCATATTGGGCTCCATGGGCAATAATCGCGAATTGATCGCCATGCGCGCGGCTGGACTGTCTGTTCTGGGCATTATTAAAGCAGTGATGCTGGCCGGTGCTATTTTAGTAGTGATTTCCATTGTCGTCGGCGAGTTTGTGGCGCCTTTGGCGGAACGTACGGCGCAAATGATCAAATCTACAGCCCAGAATGAGCAAGTTTCCATGAATTACCGGTATGGTCTTTGGCTGCGGGAAGGTGGAAAATTCATCAACGTCAGGCAAATCATCGATGATGGGCATCTCGCTGACATCAGTATTTATGAGCTGGATGATCAGCGCCGGTTGCGCCAATCTGTGCATGCGGACAAGGCGACTTTTTTAAAGGATCAGCAGTGGAAACTGGAAGGCATCAGGCAATCACAGATTTCAACAGAGCAAATGGCCGCCAGTGCACGGAGTGAGCAGGTCTGGAAATCATCGATGGCGCCGGATTTGCTGAAGGTTGTTGTCGTAAGCCCTGACAATATGTCCTTGTATGATCTGGCGATGTACATTGATTTTCTTAAGGAAAATCAGCAAAAATCCCATTCCTTCGAACTGGCTTTCTGGGGGCGCGTCGTCAATCCCCTGATCACCTTCATCATGCTGCTGGTTTCGGCGCCGTTCGTGATAGGCGTTAAACGAGGCGTCAGCGTCGGCGGCAGGATGATGGTAGGGGTAATCATCGGCATGGGCTTCAATATTTTCGACAAAATTGTCGGCCACATGGGGTTAATTTATGACCTTAATCCTCCGTTGATGGCGTTTCTCCCCAGCCTGACAGTCTTGGGGTTGGCTCTGTTCGCCATGCGGCGCGTGCAATAAACGGGCAGGGCGGAATCTGAATTCCGCCCTGCTTAATTCCATCCTCAATATTTCTTCAATAGTTTACAAGGACGCTGAAGGGTTAAAAATATAATGAAAACGCTACTATACTGAATGCCACAGTCAGCGTTACTTGTATATTTATTGAGGGGGGCAATGGACAATTCAAGATTCAGGACGGCGCCGGATCTAAGCGATTATAAAATTCCATTTGCGCTTAACAGGCAAGCGCTCACCGACTGGCTGCGCGCCTTGTCCATAAAGCGGGATTACAATTCGGGCAAAGAAGTTTTCTGTCTCTTGCAAGCTTTCACCCGCATTGAGATCGATCCTCAGCAGCATTTGGCTTATTTGCAGGAAATCGATACTTGCCTGGAAGATCTTGTCGGACAGTTGGAAAAAAGCTATCTGGACGCTGGATTTCCTCTCGGTATGGACGAGCGGGCGCATGTCGATATTGTTACATTTGCCTACGCGATGCTGGCTGAAAATTATTCACTTTCAGGACGCAGATCAATTGAGCGGCTTGATGCGCCTGAATTGGCTTTCTATCTGGCTTTGCGGGCAGCAGGCAGGGCTTTGCTGCATATGTCGCAGGTTTATATGCAGCCCTATGACGGGTTCTGGCTTTTCTGTTACCGGATTTATTCGCTAGCCGAGAAAGCGGGTTTTCTGGATGTGGAAATTAAATCCGGAGAATTCAAAGGTAAAACTGTCCATGCCGCTTTTAAGCACATTCTGGTGTTTGATCTGTCGCATACCGGCCAATTCAGGCCTCGGGAAATGAAGTCGGTTTATGGCTTTCTGGAAAGCTTTTCCGCTCAGGCGTCCGTCGTGAAAGAGGTTGCGCCGGAATGGGCCAGGGACCTATGCGTTTTCAATCTGGAACAGGACCATGAGCCTAGACATCTAACGCAAGCCCAGTCCATCAAGAATGATCTCAGCCGTTATATCTCCCCGGTTGGGGTCGCAAAAAACCTTTATCAGTTATTAAAACAGGAATCGGCCGGCCATGCGTTAAAGCCAATAAACCGGTCATTGGCCATGCGCGTCGTCAGGTCTTTGAGCCTGGCGCAAAAAAGGAAATATACCCGAATTGCCGAACAGAGGGATGGCCTGGGCATTATTGGTTTTAATAATTTAATAAGTTTCCTGTGCAAGAATAATAAAAACGAAACGGAAAATTTAATTCCGGCTCAGAAAAGAGATCCCGGAATTGTCGGAAACTGGCAGACTCCCGATTTGGAACTGGTGCCGGAAGGTTGTGAATGGATGCACCAGATGGAAACGCATCACAGGAAAGAGCATCAGGATTCAGCAATAAACAGAATCTTGAAGTTCAGCAGGGAACTCTCATCCGACAGCCGAGTCTGGAAGCCGTCGGATATTGAGAAGAGCAAATTGCTTGAAGATGTGTCCGTTGGCGCTTTTGAAATAATTAATAGCAGCGCCCAGGGGCTGTATATATTATGGAAATCCGCTGATTTAAAGGTTAGGGTCGGCGATATTTTTGCGCTGATTTCGGCTAAGGATAATAGAGTGGAGACAGGCTTGATCCGCAGAGTCGATAAGTTTGATCGGCAGGGCGTAGGCTTGGGAATCGAGATGCTTGGCTTTGAATCCGAGGTGGTCGGCTTGATGCCGTTCGGCCAGCAGGAATCGTCTTGTCGGGCTGTTTTTCTTCCGGGCATCAAGGCATTAAAGCAGCAAGACAGTATTGTCTATAGCTCGAGCGATTTTTCCGTGGGTGAATTTGTCAACATGCGGCATGGAGAAAAAGATATCTCATGCCGGTTACATCAATTAATAAGCTCCACTTCCGCTGTCAGTCATGTGGAGCTGTTTTATGTTACAGATTCAGTATAAACCAGTTGTTACAGGTCGGTATTATAGTGTTTATGAATACTACCTATATTCCGAATAAGACTTTATTGGAGAAATAATTTTTTGATTATTAGCTCCAGTAATCTCTATGTTAAAATGAACAGTTACTTGTAATTTTTGCAGGTAAGGAAAGTGCGTTAATAACCATATAATAAGAAGGATATGCAATGAAAACTAGAGAAATTATCGCGGTAAGTTTATTCGGTTTGGCTTTATTGACTGGTTGCAATAAAGGAGAAGAAACTACTACGCCTGCAACAGGCAGCTCATCAGAGACTGCGCCTGCAGCGACTACTCCTGCACCAGCAACTACAGCACCTGCTGAATCAGCGCCAGCCGAACCAGCGCCTGCGCCTGCTGAATCAGCACCAGCAGCACCTGCCACTGAAGGCAAATAAATAAAAATAACCGGAAATGCGTCCTGCATTTCCGGCAGCTCATTTTTGAATGAGTGCCGGGTATGGCTTATGCCCGGCAACTCCTCTCGCTTAACTCATCAGAAATATCCGTAACTCATATCCAGGATATGAATTCTACGGTATCAACCAGCAAAGTAATCTGGCTGTTTTCGGATAACCTCTACAGATGCTTATTGTTCAGATGGATGCCATTACAATATAAGTATTTGCTGACGTTTGCCGTCAGAGGCGCTGAACAGCCAATGATTTAGTCATGATTTTGGAGTTTATCTGAGGAAGATGATCTGCCGGTATCGCCTTTGATATATTATGTTTTAGCTCACCAAGCCAATAAGGCGCTTACGAGCATCAATTAGTCTTTAGTTGTATATGCATAACAATCAGGAGGTAGTGTGGCAGTCAGAAAATTCAATGATAAACAGCCTAGCATCGGCAAGTCCGTCTATATCGATGACAGCGCCGTAGTGATCGGTGATGTGACGATTGGCGATGACGTGTCAATATGGCCGATGACGGTGGTCAGGGGCGATGTAGAAAGCATCAGGATAGGTGAGGGCACCAATGTTCAGGATGGTGCCGTATTGCATGTATCACATGCCGGTAAGTTTTCGCCGCAAGGGCATCCGTTAACTATCGGCAAAGGCGTGACGATCGGGCATCGGGCCGTGGTTCATGCTTGTGCCGTCGGGAATTACTGCCTGATAGGCGTCGGCGCCATCATTATGGATGATGCCGTACTTGAGGACTATGTCATGCTGGGAGCCGGCGCGCTGGTGCCGCCCGGAAAAACGCTGGAAAGCGGTTATCTTTACGTGGGCGCGCCTGCCAAGCAGGCCAGAGCTCTAAAAGAATCTGAAAAAGAATTTCTGGAGTATTCTTCTCAGCATTATATGCATTTGAAGGACCAGTATTTGAAATAGGTCAAAATGAAGCGCAGGCCGGCCGATTGGCCGCCTGTTTCTTTCACGCCTGGCGCTCTGAATTGAGCAATTCAATAACGGGCCGGGCTTCAGGGCGAACGCCGCGCCAGATGAAAAATGCTTCGGCCGCCTGTTCGACCAGCATGCCAAGTCCGTCCAGGCTTTTTGCCGCGTTTTGCCTGAGCCCCCAGCGCACGAAAGCCGTCGGTTCGTTGCCGTAGGCGAGGTCATAGCAGACGCCGCTTTCAGCCAGCAGGCCCTCGGGCAAAGGCGGCAGCTGGTCGCTTAGGCTGGCCGAGGTCGCGTTCAAAATCAAATCAAATTGCTGATTCTGCAAGTCGTCAAATCCGCAGCCGCTGACGGGGCCTTTGTGGTGGAAAGCCTGTGCCAGATCGATGGCTTTGTCGACAGTGCGGTTGGCGATGACTATGGAATGCGGGGCCTGCTCAAGCAGCGGGCCTATGATGCCTCTGCCGGCGCCGCCAGCGCCCAGGATTAAAATCCGGCTTCCCGTTAAGGCGATGGCATGGTTGGCTGTCAGGTCCGTTACCAAGCCTTTGCCGTCCGTGTTGTCGCCGAGAATAGAGCCGTCCGCCTGTACAGCGAGTGTATTGACTGCCTGGCTAAGCTGAGCCCGTTCGGTTTTGCTATCGGCAAAGGCCCAGGCCAGTCCTTTCAGGGGTACCGTACAGTTCAGTCCTTTGCCGCCTGCGGTGAAAAAGGCTGTGGCCGCGCTCTGGAATTGTTCGGCAGGAACATCCTGCGCGGTATATTCAAGCGACTGGCCTGTCTGCTCGGCGAAAAGCCGGTGGATTCTCGGAGACTTGCTGTGGCTGATGGGATGGCCGAATACGGCATAGCGATCTGTTGTCATATTTACGTTCTTTTTTCTATCCAGTATTCCCACAAGATCGTCAGCAGCACGATGCTGATAGCGATCAGTATTTCTATCCACAGAAAGTGTTCCGTGTAAGCGGCAACAACGGCGGAAGTGCCCATGAACAGTCCGACCAGGCTGAAGCGCCAGCCTACCCGCAGGCCATCGAGAATGGTCGACAGCGACAAAATCAATAAAATGACCAATCCCGCGCTTTCAGGATCAATGCGGCCGGACTTTTGCACTAAGAAGGCGCCGCCGACTACGATCAGGGAAGTGAGCCAATGAATGGACTGCTCGCGCACTATTTTCTTGAAATCGTCGATATTATGCTTGGATTGCAGCCAGCCGATCAGTATCCCGAACAGGCCGAACACGAACACCATGATAATCCAGTAACCCAAACCATCGGCAGGAGAAAAATCGTTGATGCCGATGCCTACCAGCGACAGGATCAGCAGCAGAATCAGGATGGCTTCTTCAAAGTGAAACCTTCGCTTGGGGGGGATTAGATAGTCTTCTGACATAGTACGGATTCCAGATTCAGGGTTATGAAAAATGCTTGCTTCAAAGAGCTAGGGCAACAGTTGATTAGTCCCGCAACCATTGCGCCACGGATTTGGCAAAATAAGTCAGAATCGCATCGCTGCCGGCGCGCTTGAAGGCCAGCAGAGATTCCAGAACAACCTGTTTCTCATCCAGCCAGCCGTTCATGGCGGCCGCTTTGAGCATGGCATATTCGCCGCTGACCTGATAGGCGAAAGTCGGCACGCCATACTGGTCCTTTACGCGGCGGATAATATCGAGATAGGGCATGCCGGGCTTGACCATGACCATGTCGGCGCCTTCCTGCAGATCCAGTTGAATTTCGCGCAGCGCCTCATCGGAGTTGGCCGGGTCCATCTGATAGCTGTATTTGTTGCCTTTGCCCAGATTGCCGGCCGAGCCGACGGCATCCCGAAAAGGGCCGTAAAAGCTCGATGCATATTTGGCGGAATAGGCGAGTATGCGCGTATTGATATGATTTTGGGCTTCCAGCGCTTCTCTTATCGCGCCGATGCGCCCGTCCATCATATCCGAAGGCGCGACGATATCGGCTCCGGCTTCGGCATGGGATAGCGCCTGCCTTACCAGCACGGCTATCGTTTCGTCGTTCATGACATAGCCGTCCTGGTTGATCAGGCCGTCCTGCCCATGGGACGTGAAGGGGTCGAGGGCGACGTCGGTAATAATGCCCAATTCCGGCAAGGCTTTCTTTAAAGCCCTTACGCTACGCTGAGCCAGGCCGTCAGGGTTGTAAGCCTCGGCGGCGTCATCGGACTTTTTATCCAGAGACGTCACCGGAAACAACGCAATGGCAGGAATGCCGAGATCATAAAGCGCATGAGCCTCCTCCAGCAACAAGTCCAGGGAGAGCCGCTCTATGCCCGGCATCGAGGCGATGGCTTCTCTCTGATTTGCGCCTTCAGTGACAAACATCGGGTAAATCAAGTCATCAACGGATAAGCGGTGTTCGCGCATTAAACGGCGGGAAAAATCGTTATAACGCATTCTTCTCATGCGTGTGCGGGGGAAATTGATGTTATTATATGTCATCTTATCCATAGTCATGGGTTTGGAAATTATCAGAACCTCTGGCCTGAGTCATGCAGTCCGTCTAGTAAGCTTTACGGGCGGATTGGTCGGGATTTATTTTATCAGGGAATATGGGTCGCTGATATTCGAAAATGGAAAGTATTCGCTAGTTTCAATTCTTTAGAGGGTTTTATGAAGGCTAAACAATATACGGTATTTGTTCTATTTGCAGTATTGCTCGGTTTAATGCCGATGGCGAAAGGCATGGCGGCTGATCTGTTGCCTCCACAACAAGCGATTGAAGATGCCTCGACAAAGTTGCACGCCAAATTGCAGGACAAAACGTTTGCCCAGGATTTTGTCCAGGTTACGCGGTTTGTCAATGAAGTCATTATGCCGCATACCGATTTCGACAGAATCTCCGCACTGGTGCTGGGACAGAACTGGAAAACCGCGACCAATGATGAACGGGCGCGTTTTAAGCAGGAATTCCAGATGCTGCTGATAAGAACCTATTCCAGAGCCTTCGTTGAGTTCCGCGACTGGACAGTACGGTTCCTGCCGCTGGAAATGGAGCCCGGCGCGACAAAAGCCGTAGTCAAAACCGAAGTTCTGCAGCCCGGCATTCAGCCTGTTGCGGTAAATTACCGGATGGTGCAGAGCCAAGGCAACTGGAAAGCCTACGATATTATGATTGAAGGCGTCAGTCTCGTGACTAACTACCGTACGACTTTCGCCAATGAAGTCAAAACCAAGGGTTCATTGGCCGCAGTGATCGACGGATTGGCTTCAGGTTCAACATCCGCCAGGTCTTAATTGCCCGACTCTCGTCTTTTAGTTTTGATTGCCACGAAGCTTATAAGCTTCGTGGCAATGCTCACTAGCTCCGATTGACCGCCTGCACAATTCCCCGTTTTTTTTCAGTTAATGCTGTGCCCGGATGCGGACAGCGCATTTAACTTTACCTGAATGATTGATTATCAACCTTTAATTGAAACGCTGCTTGAGGCCAAGGCCGATGCCTGGGTTCAGATATTGCCGCAACAGCTGGCCCGAACATTCGAACCGGCGAATCACGGCACATTGGCTCAATGGCAGGCGCTGATCGAGCAACTGCCGAAACCTGAACATATTGGTGCATCGTTAGATGCCGATGCCGTACGGATAGGCTGCCCTGAAGATTTGGCTGATGAAGCCTGTCGGCAGTTGGAGGAACAGCTCAAGGTTTTGCACCCGTGGCGCAAAGGTCCTTATGATTTGTTTGGCATTAAAATTGACACCGAATGGCATTCGGACTGGAAATGGGATCGCCTGAAAAACCATATCATGCCGTTAGCCAATCGCCTGGTGCTGGATGTCGGCTGCGGCAACGGCTATCACTGCTGGCGCATGCTCGGGGCCGGAGCCCGCATGGTGATCGGCATTGACCCGCTGCTGCTTAACGTCATGCAATTTCAGGCGATCCGGAAACTGCACGGCGAGGCGCCTGTTTATGTGTTGCCGATCGGCATGGAAGAAGTGCCTTATGGCTTGAAACTGTTCGATACGGTTTTTTCCATGGGCGTGCTGTACCACCGCCGTTCGCCTATCGATCATCTGCTCGAATTAAAAGAAAGTCTGCGGCCGGGCGGTGAACTGGTGCTGGAAACGCTGGTCATAGACGGCGGACCGGGGCAGGTGCTGGTGCCCGAAGGCCGCTATGCCTGCATGCGCAATGTCTGGTTCTTGCCGACCTGCGATACGTTGATCGGCTGGATGAAGCGCTGCGGCTTCACCAATATTCGTCTGGTTGACGTGGCTGTGACAAGTACGGAAGAGCAACGCGCGACGGAATGGATGGCTTTTCATTCGCTCAAGGATTTTCTTGATCCCGACGATCCGAACCTTACCCGTGAAGGCCTGCCCGCGCCCAAGCGCGCCATTATTATTGCAAATCCGGCTTAGCCCGGCTGTTTAACATTATAGAGATTGAAATGACTGCCTCAAAGACTGCCCCACATATCGGTTTTATTAGTTTGGGTTGCCCGAAAGCCCTGGTCGATAGCGAAAGGATTTTAACCAAGCTGCGTGCCGAAGGTTACACCATTTCACCGACTTATCAGGACGCCGATCTGGTGGTCGTCAATACTTGCGGTTTTATCGATGCCGCCGTCGAGGAATCGCTCGACAGCATCGGCGAAGCGCTGGCCCATAACGGCAAAGTCATCGTGACCGGCTGCCTGGGCTCGAGAGAAGCCGAAATCCGCGCCCGCCATCCGCAGGTGCTGAAAGTGACCGGCGCGCATGCGCTGGAGGAAGTCGTGGCTTCAGTGCACGAGCATCTGCCGCCGCCGCACGATCCGTTTACCAGCTTGGTGCCGCCGCAAGGCATCAAGCTGACGCCGCGTCATTATGCCTATCTGAAAATTTCCGAAGGCTGCAACCACCGCTGCACGTTCTGCATCATTCCGTCCATGCGCGGCGACCTGGTCAGCCGGCCTGTCGACGATGTCCTGTACGAAGCCGAACGCTTGGCCAATGCCGGCGTCAAGGAACTGCTGGTCGTATCGCAGGATACCAGCGCTTATGGCCTGGACCTGAAGTACCAGAGCCGCGACTGGAAAGGCCGTTCCGTAAGAACACGGTTTTACGATCTGGCTGAAGCGTTGGGCGATCTGGGCATCTGGGTGCGTATGCATTATGTCTATCCGTATCCGCATGTCGACGACGTGGTTCCGCTCATGGCCGAAGGCAAAATCCTGCCTTATCTGGACATTCCGTTTCAGCATGCCAATAGCCGCATACTGAAGCTGATGAAGCGTCCGGCCGCCAGCGAAAACAACCTGGACAGAATTCGGGCGTGGCGGGAAATCTGCCCCGATATCACCTTGCGCAGCACCTTCATCGTTGGCTTCCCGGGCGAAACCGAGCAGGAGTTTGAAGAATTGCTCGACTTTTTGACCGAAGCGCAAATGGATCGGGTCGGCTGCTTTGCCTATTCGCCGGTCAAAGGCGCCGCCGCCAATGACTTGCCGGATCAGGTGCCTGAGGAAGTCAAGCAGGAGCGTTTAGCGCGCTTTATGGCGCATCAGGCCGAAATCAGCGCCGCGCGCCTGCAGCAGCGCGTAGGCCGCATTGAGACTGTGCTGATCGATGAAGTCGTCGAGGAAGGCGCTGTCGCCAGAAGCAAGGCCGATGCGCCGGAAATCGATGGGCAAGTGTTCATCGACGGTGCGACGCATCTGAAAGTCGGGGATTTTGTTGAAGTCGAGCTAGAAGAGGCCGATGAGTACGATATGTGGGCTCACCTCGTTTAACATTCTCGTATCAAGTTGTAGGGTACGCACGGCGTACCTTTTTAGAGTTGCGGAGCCGATAAACGTCAAAAAAGGTATGCGGTGCATACCCTACAACTTTTTATTTTCTTTCGGCAAACCATCTCTGGGCAAAGAATCCGGCATAAATCGAAGCGACCATGACCACTGCTTCCAGTGTACCCAATCCCAAGCCGGATACAGCAGGCCCCGGGCAATAGCCGGTCATTCCCCAGCCTATGCCGAACAGGCCGGCTCCCAATAGCAGAGGTTTATCGATCTCCCGGCGTTTGGAAACGTGAAAGCCGTCGTCCAGTATGGGAGCCGGGCGCTTCAGCACCCACCTGAAAGACACAAATGCCACCGCAAGAGCGCCGATCATGACAAACATAAGGCTCGGGTCCCAGTTGCCGGTAATATCGAGAAAGCCCAGCACTTTATTGGGATTGACCATCTGCGACAGTGATAGCCCTATGCCAAACAGAATGCCGCTGACGAGAGCGAGCAGGATTTTTTTCATGCAGTCAACTCCAGAACATGGCGAATAATATATACAGTCACAATGCCGCCGGCCATAAAAGTCAGCGTGGCCAATATCGAGCGCGGCGATAAATTGGCGATGCCGCAAATGCCATGGCCGCTTGTGCAGCCGTTGCTCATACGGGTGCCGAAACCGACCAGGAATCCACCCGCTGCCAATAGCCCTAAAGGATAGTTTTGCCGCATTGCAATGAAGTCAGGCGCAATCAGGCTGAATAAAACTGCGCCGATGACAAGGCCGGCCAGGAAGGCAAGGCGCCAGCTCATTTCGCTTCCGGACGAGTTGAATACGCCGTTCATGATGCCGCTGATGCCGGCCATGCGGCCATTGAACAGCAGCAGGAGTGTTGCGCTGATGCCGATCAGCGCGCCGCCCGTTAAGGCAGAAACAGGGGTGAAATTTTCCACAAAACAAACTCCGGTTAATAATGAATTGGGAATATTCTACTATTTTCCTGCTCATTCTGCTGCGCCAGGCAGAAAGTGGGTGGGTCTTTTTGGTTTTCACCCCTGTTTATATAAAGGCCGGCTGCGAGCGGAAAGCTCAATGATCTGCGCATCTAGCCCGCCTTACAGCCCTGAATCCACGCGGCGCTGGCTGCGATAACTTCATCCATGACTGCCTGCTCGCTACGGTTAAACCGCTTCAGCACCTTAAAGGAATGATCGCCGCCTTCGATGATATGCAGGTCGGGATGAACAGGCAACGTCTTTAAAACCGCCTGCAACTTATCGAGGTCGCATAAGGCGTCGCGCGTGCCTTGAAAAAACAGCATCGGTGCCGAGATGGCCGATAGATGTTCAACACGTAATTTGCTGAATCTACCTGCTGCGTGTAACGGATAACCGTACAGAATGACGCCGCCGAATCCCGGACGTTGCGCCGCTACCATCGATGCATAACGTCCGCCCATGCTTTTGCCGGACAGTACCAGCTTTTCCGGCGCAAGCCGGGCCTTTTCCAAGACGGCATCGATGACAGCCTGCCAGGCAGCTTCCAGAACGGTAGGCCGGTCAGGCGCCTTGCGCCCTTGCTCCATGTAGGGAAAATTGAATTTGACGGTCAAAATGCCGTGTTCGGCGATACCTTCATGCAGGGCGCAGACAAATCCGGACTGCATGTCATTGCCGGCGCCATGCGCAATAATCAACGCGTATTGGTATTGTTCAGGGATCAGCCAAACGGAACCGATTTCAGCGCTGTCGTTGACTCGAATTCGATGATTTTCCAGTTTCATAGAGAATAAGCTTGACGAGTTAGTAAAATGTTGTAGAATACGCGCTCTGCAAACGGAGCGGTAGTTCAGTTGGTTAGAATACCGGCCTGTCACGCCGGGGGTCGCGGGTTCGAGCCCCGTCCGCTCCGCCAATTTATTGATTCAAAAAGCACCTTTCGAGGTGCTTTTTGTTTTTCAGAAAAACTCTACATCCAGAGTCACCACTTCGCCAAATCTCGGGAGCCTGCAGAAAACACTGACAAGGTAAGCCTCGGCATCCCTCCTGCCCCCAGCCCTCTGGCGAATGCTCCTGCTTGTTCTCTTATTAACCAGGATGACGAAGTCACTGGTTTCTAGCTCCTATAATAAGCGTCGGACTATCCCACGAACGGAGACACAAATATGACATCCCCTTTAAAAACCGGTCTGCGCCATCGCGCCTTGCACATGGCTCTGATCAGTGGAATTGCCGCGAGCGCAGTGTTTGCCAGCGGCATCGCCAGCGCCGAAAGCCGCGTGACCTACAAGTCAGCAAAAGCCGGCACGTCGTATTACCAGATGGGCGTTGAACTGGCACAAGCCATGAAAGAAGGATCCAAGGGTGACATCATCGTCACGCTGGAAGAAAGCCAGGGCTCGGTTCAGAACGTCATGGAAGCGCCCACCCGCAAAGGCAACTACGTATTCACGACCCCACCCTCACTTGTGACTGCTGCGGCTGAAGGCAAAGGCGCTTTTGCGAAAAACCCGAACCCCAAGTTCCAAGAGATTCGCGCTCTGTTTCCAATCCCTTCTTTGACCATGCACTTCGTGACACGCCAGGATGCCGGCATCAAGTCATTCGCGGATATGGCTGGCAAGAATATTCTGGTTGGCAAAGGTACATTTTCAGCCAACGAAGGTGAAAAATATCTCAAGCTCTTCGGACTTGATGGCAAAGTCAATCTGGCCAACGTCGAACTCAACAATGCTGTGCCCGCGATGAAAAACAAGCAGATCGACGCATTTGTGACTGCGGGATCGTTTCCATCACCTAACGTGGTTGAAGCCGCTGCCAGCATGCCAATTCAGATCGTGTCTTTAACCGATGAGCAAGTCAAGCAAACAGGTGCAGCGAAGGTTGTGATCCCTGCCAACACCTACAACGGCCAGACGTCTGAAATCGTCACCACTTCGTTGCCCGTCATTGCCTACACCACCATTGAAATGAATGATGGTACGGCTTACGCCCTGACCAAAACATTTTGGGAGCAGCGCGACAAAATGGCTGGATCGGCTCCGTGGTGGAAAGGCGTGACGCCTGACATGCTTATGAATGTTAAAGGCAAAATCCACCCCGGCGCTCTGAAGTATTACCAGGAAAAAGGCATTGCCGTTCCTGATACAGCGAAATAATTACAACTTGAACCGAGAGGCAATGTAAGAGATGCCACAGTTTTTTTGGCCACTGTTTGGCATCATCAGCATTGCCTTTCATTTATGGCTTGTCTTTGCCGGACTGGTTCCCAATCTGGTAAGCCGGCCCTTGCACATGGCGCTTGCCATCCCCTGGATCATGCTTTGGCGGCCTGCAGGCAAGCGGGCGGATTTGTGGAGCTGGCTCCTTTGCGCGGCTGGCGTGGCAGGCTGTCTCTGGATCGCACTGGACCAGAACGATCTATCAGACCAGTATGGTCGGCTGCACGGCGGTGTCCAGGTTGCCTGGGCAGCTGTCCTGATACTGTGCACGCTTGAGATGGCGAGACGAGCAGTTGGCTGGCCCATGCCGGTCATTGCCGCCATCACGATTCTTTACGGAATTTTCGGGCATCTGATTCCCGGCGAGTTTGGTCACTCAGGAATGCCCATTGAAAGCTTTCTTGGGACACTAATCATCACCGAGGGGGGGCTGTGGGGTAGCCTGACTGGTGTGTCAGTGTCGATTGTTGCGATTTTTGTGATTTTTGGGGCCGTATTGAACGCCGGGCAGGCGGGCGCAGGATTCATGAATATCGCTTCTGCGGTTGCAGGACGTCTGACTGGCGGTGCTGCCAAAGTCGCTGTGATTTCGTCGGCTATGTTTGGCTCCATTTCCGGGTCTGCCTCGGCAAACGTCGCCTCGACGGGCGCCATCACGCTACCTGCGATGCGACGTCTGGGATATCCACGGTCACTTGCAGGAGCCGTGGAGGCGGTTGCTTCCTCTGGCGGGCAGATCATGCCACCGCTCATGGGTGCCGGTGCATTCGTGATGGTCGAACTGACCGGTGTGCCTTACGAGAACATCATGCTCGCCGCACTGCCTGCTGCAATTCTGTATTTTTTTGCAGTCTGGATGGGCGTTAATGCCTTCGCAAAGCGATATGATCTTCCCAATATTCCCAAAGAAGATCGTCCTGAACTCAAAATAGTACTGATCACGACGGCATTTTTCATGGTGCCTTTCACGGTTCTTTTATACGGGATGTTTGGTCTTGAAGTCACACCGCAGTACGCGGCTTGCATGGCAATCGTCGCAGCGACGGTGTTACTGCTGACCGACGACAAGTTTCAGCTTGAGCCCCGGGCAATTCTGCATCGCTTGCACCATGCTTGCGTCAGTTCCGGTCAGCAGATTGCGATGATCGCTTCTATCATTCTGTGTGCATCACTGATTATCGGTGTGCTTGGCATGACGGGCCTGGGGGTCAAGATCACTTCCGTAATCCTTTCAGGATCTGGCGGCATGCTGTGGCCCGCTGTACTTTTGACCGCGCTCACCTGCCTGCTGCTTGGCATGGAAGTTCCCACCACGGCTGCCTATGTGATCTGCGTATCTGTCGCGGGTCCAGCGTTGACCGAACTAGGCCTGGGCACACTGCAGACCCATCTTTTTGTGTTCTGGTTTGCCCTGCTATCAACCATTACGCCGCCCGTTTGTGGCGCGGTCTTTATCGCAGCTGGCATGGTCGAGGAAAACTGGCTCAAAGTCGCCTGGAAAGCCATGGCGCTGGGCATCGGGCTATACATGATTCCGCTGGCAATGATTTCAACGCCGGACCTGATCGAACTCGCCAACAATCCATGGGGAGCGCTCCTGGCGATGATCAAAACAGGGCTGGCTACAACCTTGACCGGGTATGGAGTTATCGCTCCAGGTAAATGGTCAAACCGTCTGATGCTGGTCATTGCAGGTCTTGTGATATTGCTCCTGCCCTTAGGTTGAAAAGCCTTGCGCCAAGACGAAGGCGGGAATGCTTTCATCCCAACCCGCGCCTTGTCGCAAGCATCAATCGTGACTCAGAGCAAGCCACCAGTCATGCTCATTGGCTTTTCATCTATCAGATTCAACCAGCCTTTGACTATTCTGTACAGGTACCAGATCCAGACGACAGCAAGAATGACCCAGCCAATCAGAATGAAGGTGGCGAGCAAGCCAACCACCACGCCTGCAAAGGTGTACCAGAAGGTCTGCATCTGCCACGCAAAATGACTTTCAAGCCAGCTGCCACGGACATCGTCACGCTTGACGTAGTTGATAATCAACGCAACGATCGGTGAAATGCCACTGATCAGCCCGAAAGCGTAAAGGGCATAAATGACATGTGTGACCGTTTTATTGGGGTTTTGTTGTTGCGACATTAGATCTGGATCTCCCGAAAAACCGGACGGTCAAAATCAGCAGGATGCTGCAGACCGTCATAAAGACATAAAACAACCCGGAACCGGCGTAACGCATGACAGCGCCAGCCAGCAACGGGCCAATACAAGCGCCAACCCCAAAAGAAATCAGCAGAACCGCAGCCAGGCTGACTCTGCGGTCAGGCGTCACCATATCATTGGCGTAAGACATCGCCAATGCGTAAAGCGTGAACTGTGTCACACCACTGACTGCAGCAACGACGATGTAAACCCAGAATGGAAGAAGAAACCAGCCCCATAACAGCAGGGTAATAACCGTCAGAATCGAGCCATTGATCTGAATCAGACGGGTGCGTGAAACCCTGTCAGAGACCCATCCCATCGGCCACTGTGAAATCAGACCCGCAATCACAGCTGTAGACATAAACACCGCCACGTCACTGGTGGTAAAAGACTGCCCAACCATGTAAACCGGCGCCAGCGAATAGAAAGAGGCAGACATGCTGCCTGCAAGAAACATAGTCGCAAGCGCAGCAGGCACCCGATACATGAAAAACCGGAAATCCAGGGGCGCGGGAAGCTGTGGGGCCGGATGGAGCCGCACAGTCCAGACGATCGGAATCAACCCCACCACATGACATATCGCAACCAACGTCAGTGGGCGCAGATCGAGTGTCGGATAAAAGGTGATCGCCATCTGTCCAATGGCAGTACCCAGACCCGACATCACCAGATAGACCGCGAAGATACTGCCTCTACGCTCGTTTTCGATCTGCTCGTTGAGCCAACTCTCAACCACCATGAACTGAATAGCCATGGTGGCACCCGTCACCAGCCTGAACAACAGCCAGGCATAGGCATCCTGAATCAGGGTCTGCAACAAGACCATCACGGTCGCGGTGGCAGCGCCTGCCGCAAAAGCGCGCACATGCCCTACCCGCACAATCATCATGTGCCCGACAC
>CAYPJI010000001.1:32293-40357 GCA_964411045.1 uncultured Methylobacter sp.
GAGGTAGTAAGCCGAGATGATGGCGCCAATCCAGACTTCACTGACACCCTCGCCCGACAGTTTCAGACCGGCATAAACATTGAACAAACCTATGCCAACCAGCATGATCAATGTTGAAACGAACAGCGAAGAAAAAGACGCTATGGTGGCGAACATAGGGAAAAACCTGAGGCTAAGCCAAAAGCATACAACGCCCCCTCTCGCACATGTGAAAAGAGCCGGTCAAAAGACCGGCTCTTTGTCCTATAAACCACAACTCAATCAGAGCGCCTTGAGCACGGCCTCCGCAGAGCTGACTTCAAATGCACCGGGTTCTTCAACGGCGAGCGCTGTCACGACACCATCTTGCACAACAGCTGCATACCGCTTGGAGCGAACGCCCATGCCACGTGCCGTCAGATCAAGCTCCAGCCCCAGGGCCTGGGTCCAGGCGGCCGCGCCGTCAGCCATCATGCGAACTTTGTCACCAACTTTCTGATCACGTCCCCATGCGCCCATGACAAACGCATCATTGACCGCCACGCACCAGACTTCATCAACACCTTTTGCCTTGATGGCATCAAAGTGCTGAACAAAACCGGGCAAATGTTTGGCTGAACAAGTTGGCGTGAATGCCCCCGGGACCGCAAAAATCACGATCTTCTTGCCTTTGACCAGATCCGAAACCTTGAACGCATTCGGACCGATAGAGCAGCCCTGCGTCGGTGTCTCGATGTACTCGGTCAAAGTACCTTCAGGCAAACGGTCCCCTACCTTGATTGTCATATCGCACTCTCCTTGATTGATTCGTCCCAAAAGGACAACGGGTCTTGCAGCGATCGCACTGCTGATAATTGAAGTGTGCCTTATGATAAGACAAGCTCAGGCCGAACGAGGGAAATATCCCCTCAAGCTTGTCATCAACATTGTTGGCGGTCATGATAAAACAAAGACTGGCAGGGATTTTTGGGCAGTGGGTGCTCGACGTCAACGCGCGAACGTTGCGCGTTGACGCGACTGCAGGTCTTTTAGGCGCGGTACTTGTGCTTCCACAAGCGATTGCGTTTGCCATGCTTGCCGGACTTCCTCCAGAGTACGGACTCTACACGGCGATCATTCCCTGTATCGTGGCCGCACTGTTTGGCTCGAGCCGGCATGTCATGTCAGGCCCGACCAATGCCAACTCTCTGGCCCTGTTTGCGATGCTGGCTCCGCTGGCCATCGCTGGCTCCCCCGAATACATTCAGCTTGCGCTCATTGTGACCATATTGGTGGGCCTGATTCAAGCGGGAATCGGCCTTCTCAAGCTGGGCACGCTCGCCAACTTCATTTCCCCCGCAGTACTCGGCGGCTTCACCAGTGGTGCAGCGGTTCTGATCGGCCTACATGCCTTGGGAGGCGGACTCGGGTTGAGCAATCCGGAGATTCACGGCACTGGACCAACCTTGCAGTACTACCTCACACACCTGGCAGACCTGCATCTGGGCACACTCATCGTTACCCTGACCACGGCAGTCATCGCCTCGGGCATCAAGCGATATCTGGGTGCTCGCTGGCCTTTTATGCTGGTCGGTCTGATTGCAGGAACTCTGACCGGCGTAGCATTAAACCTGGTATCCACAGACCCGAGCCTGTCGGGTGTTCAGCAAGTCGGACAAATTCCTTCACCGTGGCCTGTATTTCATATCCCGTCTGTTTCATGGCAACAGATCCCCGAACTGATTGGCATCGCCTTTGCACTGAGCATCGTTGCGCTCGGGCAGTCAATTTCGATCGCCAAGGCACTTGCCATTCGTTCAGGTCAGATCATCGACCCGAACCGGGAGTTTGTGGGTCAGGGATTGTCAAACATCGCGGGTGGATTTTTTTCCAGTTACGTTTCCTGCGGCTCACTGAACCGCTCGCTGCCCAATCTGGAGGCAGGCGCCAAAACGCCACTGGCCAGTGTTGCCAGCGCTTTGCTGCTGGTTATTCTGGTGGCGTTGTTTCACCCACTGCTGTCTTATATCCCGGTGGCAGGGATCTCCGCACTACTGATCCTGGTAGCCTGGTCACTGTTTGACAACAAACGCTGGAAGACCCTCTGGCATCAGCAAAGAACCGAATTTCTTGTTGCCGCCGCGACGGCAACTGCCACGGTGGCACTGCGAATGGAAATCGCAATTCTGCTCGGCACACTACTCTCTTTATTGATCTATCTGAACCGAACAGCAAAGCCCGCTGTACGGCTCATGGGTTTTCTTGATCGCTCCAGGGATCGCCATCTGGAAGAAGTTGGGCAGATGAAAGATCCCCAACAAGCGCTGACCTGCCCTCAGATGACCATGATAAGAATGGAGGGAGACATCTATTTTGGTGCAACAGCGCATGTCTCGAGTTGCTTGAGCGGCTTGCGCAAGGGGTCACAGCCCGCCCCCAACCTTCTGGTGATGGCCCGCAGTATGAACTTCATTGACTTGCCCGGTGCAGAGCTCTGGGAGCAAGAACGTCAGACCAGAAAACAGATGGGTGGGGACCTCTATTTTCACAGGCCAAGAAATGATGTGCTCAAAATGTGGCGTAAAACAGGATTTCTCGACCGTTTGGGCCCGAATCACATTTTCCTCACCAAAGAGCAGGCCATCGCGACCATATTCTCTGAGCTTGATCACGACATTTGCCGCCAATGCAAAGTGCGCGCGTTCAGGGAGTGTGAGCAATTCCCTCAACCGGGCGCTTGCACTGACACACAGATTTGCTCAGAACAGCAAACCCTCAATCTGCACTCACCCTTCGGATCAAAACCTTCCTGAAACAGGGAAGACGATCTGTCGCGCTGACCGGCATGTCCAAGGAACCCGGCACTGCGTCCCACAGAAGCAACAAAGGCACCACAAGGTGCCTTTGTTGCTTGTTGACGCTTGTGATGTGCCCGATCAATCCTCGTCTTTTACGCGATAGACCAGCACGGGTCCTGGTGACAGCGAAAGAACCTTGGCCGTCACACTTCCAAGCAGCAGACGTGAGAGACCGCTACGTCCATGACTACCCATAAAAATCATATCGCACTTGTGCTTGGTGTACGCATCAATAATGCCGTCCGCCACGTTGAAGTTCGTTGCAGCCTCACTGCTGACTTTTACCCCAGCCGTCTCCGCACGATCAATCACTGCCTGCAGATACTTCTTGGCCTGCTCTGCAGAAGCCTTTTCGTAGTCTTCGTCGGTGATTGCGTAAGCAGCAGCCATACCGTCGAATCCGATTGTCGCCGCGAAAGGCTGTCCGACAAACAATGCAACGACTTCAGCGCCGATCGATTTTGCAAATATCACACCCGCATTGGCTGCCTGCGCGGATAGCTTTGAACCATCCGTGGGGATCAGAATTTTTTTAAACATGCCACACACTCCTGTTGTTGTAATTTCGCCTGGCCTTGAATCGTCAAGCCGCCTGTATGAGCTAATGCTAGCCGAATAGACCCTTTCAAGTCATCAGGTACTTATCATATCTTGATCAGTATCAACCCGAACAGTCTGCAAGTCTCGATGCCTATGACTTTCACAGACAGCTTACTCTGCTATGGTGCCCTCTATCAGTTCTGACCGGTTGCTGCACGATACAGAACCGTGCTTCGGGTGCCTGATCGACAGAAGGCCAAAATAGGTGTGGGCATTGTTTGCAGCAATTCAGAAAACTTCACCACGTCATCCTGGGTCATGGCGCCGCTGACAACCGGCTGATAGGCTACACGCAACCCCACGTCCCTGGCTGCCTGCATGACCTGTTCTGCTGTCGGCTGGTCAGACCCACCTTCGTAGGCGGGCCGGTTGATAATGATACTTTTGTAACCCGCAGCGGCCACCGAAGCCATATCCTGTGGACTCAGTTGCGGTGCAACCGACACTTCAGCGCTCAATTGTTGAACAGGTATCGCCATCTATTTTTCTCCAGATCCTTGTTATGGGAGACTTTAATCAACATCATGCCCGCCAATCTGCAAAACCCCGAGGCCAACGTAACCATCCACTACGTGAATCCATCCTTGATCAGCGACAGCGCAATGCTTGACCACTGGGCGTCGTGGCTTGATGCGGCAGAACTCGCGCGACTCCGGCGACTGCAAAATCCAGCCCATCGCCATCGCTTTCTGATCAGTCACGCACTCGTACGTGCTGTCATCAGCGATCGCTTGCAATGCGCTCCAGCCAGCATCGTATTCGGCAGTCGCTCCCAAGGCAAACCTTTTGTGAGCGAGCCCGCAGCCCCGCAAGTATGTCACTTTAACCTGACACATACCCACGACTTGGCAGCCATTGCGGTCAGCACACTCGGACCGGTCGGTCTTGACGTCGAATGGCTCGCAAGACGCGGGCCTGAGATCGGTCTGGCACAACGCTTTTTCGCAGAAAGCGAATATCAGGACATCATAAGACAACCTGAGCACGAACGGCACCGCCGTCTTCTCATGTACTGGACACTGAAAGAGTCTTACATCAAGGCCGAGGGCTGGGGACTCAGTGTGGGTCTAGACAGTTTCGGATTCGAATTGAGTCCGGATGCTGCGCCGCAATTGCGCATTTTCAAGCCTGAAGCCACGCCCCGACACCGCTGGCAGTTCAGGCAGTTCAGCATCATGAACAGCCATCTCATGGCCCTGGCTGCCGTCATACCTGGAATCGGTGAGCTATGCCTGCAAGCTCACCCCTGGCCTGCGCCCTGATCAAGACTGAGCTGTCCGCCCCGCAACGACAGCTCACCCTCTTTCACCATTTGCTGCACGACCCCTTGGAGAATGGCTCTGGATTTTGCGCTTGAACGGGCAAAGCCCAGCAGAGAAAGGCTGGCCGCTATGGCGTCATCGATCTTGATGCTGAAAGCATAAGCGACCGTCTGTCTGAGCGCCAGCCTGAGCTCGAAAGGGCTGATGTAATCAATGTTGCGATACTGCGAAGGCAGTGCGCTGCGGTTGCGCACAGTAACCTCAGGTTCCGACTGAGCATAGACAAACGATCCTTGCTGATAGAGCTGACCGTGACGCACACCATACTGAACCCCCTGCCCGATACGCTGCACAAAACGGGTTGTCAGACGATTTACGCCCGCTTCGTCAGCCAGTCGCCGGGCAATCAAATCAAAATGCATGGGCCCTTCATGGATGACCAGAGTCCGAATGCTCGCCTGCAGCGATTCAGGCAGAGCCTCATCGAGCGCCTGATGCCGGGGCAAGCCAAGACTTCCCTGGTATATCTGGTAGGGCGGCACCTGCTGCCTGGCAAACTCGGGCAAGGCGATGCGTTCAATACTGAACTGCGCCTCGGGCAAAGAGGTCTGAGACTGCACAGAGTCTTGAACACGCCCCTCATCAGAGGACGCGGACGGGTCTTCCTTCTTGTGCTGCAGGCTTTGCGTCTTGATGACCTCTGACCCACGGGATTGGACGGGGTCGGCCTCACTTGTCAGAATTTCGGGATCATCTACAGGAGGCTCGAGTTTGGGATTCAACGTGCCGATCTCATGATCTTTCTGCTGGCCAGCTTGCAAGGGTATCTGTGCATGTAGTGTCGATATTGCCGCAGCAATTGTCTCCCTCAGGCGCTCACGCTCTGCTTTCGGATTGCGCAGCCAGTCTGTACTCCAGACCCGTCGCAATTGCCAGCCGAGACCAATCAGCACGCCATTGCGCGCACGATCACGTTCACGAGCATCGCCACTTGCCCGATAGATCTCCCCATCAGTCTGCAGGGCCAGCACGAACCGGTCCGCTGACGCGGGATCTCGCACCGCGATTTCAATGTAGAACCCTGACTGCCCGAGCGCGACCTGAGGTTCGTATCCCAGCCCACGGATAACATCACACAGATACTGCTCGAAGCTTCCGGGCTCAGGTCTGGACGCTGCTTGATGGCGCTCTAGCCGGCGACTCTGCGCATAGGCCAGAAAACTGCGCAGAGCCCTGACCCCGAACGGGGTGTTTTGGTCGACTTTAAGATCATCTGCGGTGAAATTGCAAAAAACTTCCATGGCCAGTTTGGCACGCGTGATCAGGACGTTGAGCCGCCGCTCGCCACCCTCGTGATTGATCGGCCCAAAGCTCGGCACCAGCTTGCCATCTTCGGTTCTGCCATAACCCACGCTGATGTAAATCACATCGCGCTCGTCCCCCTGGACATTCTCCAGATTTTTTACAAAGAAGTTCTCGCCATCGGAGCGCTGTTGATTGAAGAACCCTTCAAGCTCTGGATGCTCACGACGCAATCGCTCAATTTCGAACAGTAAACAGTCCCGCTGTGCGGTACTGAACGCCACCACACCTAGCGTCAGATGAGGCGTGTTGCGAGCATGGGACATGACGGCCTGGGCCAATGCGCGAGCCTCATCCAGATTGCTGCGTGAGCCACCACGATCATATTGAGCCTGCGGCAAGTGATGCATGCGCAAACCGGTAGCCTGAGGATGCACACCTGGCGTCGGAAATATCATCAATCTGCCGTCGTAGAACTCCTCATTGGAAACCGCGATAAGAGAGTCGTGGCGGCTGCGGTAGTGCCAGCGAAGCATCTTTTGAGGGGCGCCTTGCGCGACAAACATGCCCAGAATGCTTTCAATATCGGCAGTCTGGCTAGCCTGCGCCTGCTCATCATCGAGCTCAAGACTGCGGCTAAAAAAGTCTGTCGGCGGCATCTGGCGAGAATCGCCAACCACCACTGCCTGTCGTGCTCTCAACAAAGCCCCCAGCGCGTCGGCAACCCGGACCTGGCTTGCCTCATCAAATACAACCACATCAAAATCGACAGCACCATGCTCCAGGTATGTGGCCACTGACATGGGGCTCATCATGAAGACCGGCTTGATCTGCTGGATAGCCCGCCCTGCCTCGCGGATCAGTTGTCGCAAGGGCATATGACGTCGCTTTTTGTTCATTTCACGGCGAAGGATCGCCATCTCTCCTGCTGCCATCGGAGACGGCAATCGCTCATGAAGCTGGCAGACCAGGCGCTCCTGTGCGTGAACAAACAGTTGCTTGTCCAGTGCGACGAACTCGGTCACCGCTCTCTCGTGTGCTGCCCGATCGAACTGACTGATCACCTTTCGGGTCGCATAGGCATGACGCACAAGCCCATCGAACCAGCTCGCCTGTAGCAGCAGCAACAGACTGGTCGCAGACTGGCTCTTCCAGTGATGCGCTCGACGGGCAAGCTGCGTGAGTGCGTCATTCTCAAACTCATTTTCAATCTGGTTCAGGCGGCTCAACGCGTACAGGTCCTGGGGCCGGTTGCGGGCCAGCGCCAGCCAATGCGCTAGCAATGCGAAGCTTGTTGATGAAGGACCCCGCACACCACCCGGCACAGCGTCAGACCCATTGATCACGGAGTCACTCATCGGAATCTGCGAAGCGTTTATCGACCATTGAGAGATCGACATCTGGACCTGCGCAAACAGGGTTTCGAGTGCAGACTGAAGCGTGTTGACTGCCTGTCTCGAAGCCACTACCAAAGGCTCGAATGCCTGGCGTTGCGCAGTCGTACATTGCGTTGCTAGCGACAACGCCACGGAATCAATGTGGCCGCGAGTGACTCGTGTGGCTGCTTGGTGCAACCACTGCGTCACATCACCAAGTACGACCCAGTCGCTATCGCGTCCCTGCCAAAGCTCACCAAACAACTGGGCACCGAGTTCCTGCCGCTGGACAAACTCCGTCTCAAGCGACTGAAATGTCAAAATGTCATCAATGATCTGCAGACCTTCAGAAGCGCTCTCGGGCAAGGTCGACTTGAGCATACCTTGCAGCGTACGACGAGCCTGACGGTAATCAGCCGAAACCAAACGCCACCATTTATCCGCTGTCTCGACCCAGACACTGCGAAGTGGCAGAGCATCGATGTGCCATGCCGCATCGATCAGGTCCGACTGGCGCGCGGACTTTAAAGCATGCATCTTGCGGGCAATCTCCAGCAGACGATCGACAGACTCCGTCGACTGCCAGCGTTGCACATCGCAGATCAGGCCCTGCGCACGAATCCCGGCCGGTGCTCGACAAACCATCTCCAGGCTGCTCACCAGACGTTCAAGACCCGACAGGTCGCCAGGTGCTGAAACACCCATGAC
>CAYPJI010000002.1:0-7471 GCA_964411045.1 uncultured Methylobacter sp.
CTCCAGGCGAAGTCGCCCCCACACCTGTTGTTCGTAAAAATTCAGGGAAATTATTTCTCACCTTATCCTAAGAATTGTGTAATTTTTGTAAGTTTAAAAAGCAGGGCCCATGGCTCAAACAATGGCTCGGTCTTCGCGGCCGCAAATACTTTATTGGCCTGAGAAATTAATAATTATATGTACTTATATCTGCTTTTTTAACACAAAAATGTTGGGCATGAATAAGCAATAGTACTGATTATTTTGTTGATAAGTTTCAGCTATGATCGCTATACACAAGTATTCCCAGCTGAGTTCGGGTGAGCGCAAACGTAACACATGCAAAGGATAGTTATGATGGAAATCAGAGTATTTTCTGAATTGGCATGTCGATTTTATTTTCGTACAAATTTGTTAGTGATTCCCAGGCAAGCAGGTTAATTGGACCGTAGCGAATTGAGAGTCCAGCAAGTGCCGGGTTTATTTATAATCATCTCTTTTTTTGCGTTGTTATTTGAAACTTAGTAGTAGAGCGAAAGACATGTCAGTCTTTTTCCATAAGCATCTGAACTAAAGATAGTGAAGTGGCTTTAACGAAACGTGAGATTAAATATGAATGCAAATTTGCAAATTTTATTTATTAGTACGGATCATTATTATCGGGGCTTGCTGAAAGGCTACTGCCATGCGCAGCAATTTACTTTTCTTGAACTGGCCGATGCTGTAACAATCAATAAGGAAGTCTTTAATAACCACCTGGATCTGATTATTCTGGATATGCAGTGGGCTGTATCTTCATTGAAAAAAGAAGACTGGTTAGTATTGCAAGCGATGAGCTTCACTCACCAGATACCCGTGTGTGCGTTGGGTGACAAGGACTATAGTGATGCACTTGAAAGTAAACCGGACTCATGGATAGAGGCTTTTTTTGATGAGCAGCTCATTGTTGAACAATTGGATGGCTATCTGCTGAAGAAATTCATCCAGGATGCTCATTTGCACAGTGAAAGAAGGACTCAGGAAAGGCGCTCCACGGCAGATCGAAGGGCATCTTATCGGGATGCATCAGGGCATCTGTTAGATGCGGCACAATATGAACCGATGCCGAGAAATGGCAATGGCGATCACGGCACAGTCGGTCCTTTTCAAATTGACCGGCGATTTAAAACTGTCTCATTGCATGGAAAAAACATTGACCTTACCCGCAAGGAATTCGAATTGTTCGAACTGCTGTCCAGAGATGTTGATCGCGTGCTGATGGCCGAAGAAATCATTCAACATCTCTGGCCCGGAAATAACCGCGCGACAAAGTCGGATCTTTATCAATACATGCACCTGCTGCGCAAAAAGATTGAAAAAGACCCTGATAACCCGCAATGGATTCTGACCGTCAAGGGCTTCGGATACAGGCTTGATGTGAGCTCTTCCGCTGAAACAAAAGCCCCGGAAGAAAATTATGACAATCTGGTCGCATGGCCAGGGACAGCCATTGCGCCTGCGGCCCAATAAAAACCTGCTGAAAATTAAATTGCACAGGCATAACATGTGCTGCCAGCGAATTTATCTGCCTGATAGACTGGGCTCAGGATAAATATTAGCCTGCGATCGAGCATCATATTGCTCGAGAGACAGGCTGGATAATGAAGCGAGTTCGTCGGCGACGCTAAATTATGTTCAATCCGGCAGAACCTTTCAAATAGGCCAGGCCTCGCCCAGCGATCCTTGAGATCAAATGCTTGCCCTTATTATCATCGGTTTTCTCTATTCCTTTCATTTACGCCAGAAATCAATTTAATGCTTCACCAACCTGTCTTCGAATTGAGGCAGGCTGGCAATTTGGGGCGCAAGAACTCCTCAAGAGTACATCATACTCAGCAAAGCCTTCAATATATGAATGAGTGATAAAAGCGCTGATTTTTCAGATTGCAAAAATCATGGCGCTGGTTGAACTGAGTATCGAACGAAAATGAACCATCAATCAAACGAACAATGAAATTGGTTAGCCGCCCATTTTAAAAACCAGTTGATTTTTGTTTCTTATTTATAAAAAACGGGCAAATTCGCGATATCCATTATTTTCCTTCTTATCATCAAAGAGAACTCCAAAACCGAAGAGGCTCTCTGATTCTTAAATAAAACGCCAGAACAGATCTATTAACTTGTTCGCTTCTTCCGGATATATAAGGCATTCGGTTTGCGCCAATCTTAAATTTAAATATCAAACAATAATGAGCCTTTTATCAAGGCATAAGTATTTTTTCAGATTATGAGTATTTTTTGAGATTGGTTTTATGGAAATTTTAGGTCAGCTTGATCAAAACTAAAGCCGTGGTTGAGCCGATAGCTTCGCCGGAGCAGCATCCGGTTTTTCTGGCTGATCCAAGTGCATCAGAGAAAGTCTGATGATTTTTTATCTCATATGGAGCTAGAAACTCATCCAGTAAAAAATCTTAGCAGCAAGAAAAAGCTTAATTGCTTCAAGCGTTTCTCAGGTTTTGGGTATTGTTCGAATCGGTTTTATGGAAATTTAAGGTTAGCGTAAATGAAACTAAATTAGAGATTGAGCTAGAGAGATTGCAAATGTCATTCTGATTCTTCTAGTTCATTCAAATACATCAGAAAAATCTGATGATCTTCTATCTCATAAGGAGTCATGACATGAAACATTTCAATAAAAAAATCTTAACTGCAGGCATCCTGTTGGCTTTGGGCTCAGTTTCAAGTGCATGGGCGGACCCCGCTCTTATTGGCGTGAAAGCGCAATTGCCCTCAGCCGGTGATGGTTCTGTTTCAGCTATAGACGGAAATGCAACCTCTAACTATAAGGTTAATGACTCAACCCTGGCCGGTGCTGTTACCGGTACAACTGCCATTTCTATAACTGCGCTTGCTTCTGTTACACCTAACAACAGCATAGCCGGTTCATTCGTTAGTACAGCCGGCATTAACCAGAGTGTACAAAACCTTGGCGACAACGCACTGGTTCAACAGCAGATTTCTGTTCAAGGCAATGTAAACGTCAATCGGTAAGTGGGCTGTATAAGCTATAGCTTCATTTAATGAAGCCTGCCGATGAGTGAATGGCTGCTCACCGGTTTTTACCGACACAGTGAAAATAACGGAATCAGGAGAATATGATGGACACGATTTTAAAGGGCGGCTTATTGACTCTCCTTGTCGTAATGATCTCAAGCCAGGCAGCGGTTGCCGGCTCTGCTGAAGACCGGAATGGGCTGGCTTTTTCGCAGGCCGAAACTGCAATGCAGGATGAATTGGACAATGAGCGCGGAAGGGGCGGTGTAGATTACCTAACACTTAATAACATGAACCTGAATGCTGAGTTAAGCGGCAACGAAGCCAATAATACGGTCACCGGTTACAATGTTATTGACAGTGGCGCATTTGCTAACGCTGCCGGCATAAACTCGGTTATTCAGAATACAGGCAATAATGTTCTTATTCAGGATGCGACTATCGTGAATGTGACAATCATGCCTTGAACTTTTTTATTGGGAAGGAAGCGGTATGAAACGATTGATCGTTGTGTACGTCTTTTTTATGCTGCCTGCGTTGAACAGTTATGCCGGTTCTATCGATTTTAACGGTCTCGCGGGAGCCGGAAACTACAATATTCCGGTGACGAGTTTTGCAGAGCGCCGGTTCAAGACCGTCTACAAGCAGCAATATGATTTCAGCTGCGGCTCGGCAACTTTGGCGAGTTTATTGACTTATCACTATGACGATGTGGTCGATGAACAAAGCGTATTTGCCGACATGTATAACAACGGCGATCAACAGTTGATACAGAAGAAGGGATTTTCGTTATTGGATATGAAGTTTTATCTGGAGAGGCGGGGCTATCAGGCTGACGGATATAAAATCAAACTGGATCAGTTGATCGCAGCCAAGGCCCCGGCAATTACTATTATCGACAATAAGGGCTATCTGCATTTCGTGATCATAAAAGGGCTTAATGAGCGGGAGGTTCTGGTCGGAGATCCAGCCGCAGGCGTGAAAACGATCCCTCGCGATGAGTTCGAGGAAATGTGGGGCAACCGTATTCTCTTTGTAATCCATAATAAACCGAATAGGGCGGCTGCACGTTTTCAGGCTCAGGAAGATTGGGAACTTCGGATTAAAGCGCCATTAGGCTCGGCAGTCGACCGGGCCAGCCTGGGGGAATTCAATCTGCTGCAGCCGGGGCATTGGGATTTTTAACCGCTTGACCCAAGAGTATTTAAGATGAAAGCTTACCGATTTAATCGTTACCGAAAACTCCCGACAGCTGCGGCTTGGCTATTGATCGGCTTCACCTCTCAAGCGCTGGCATCTGATCTGACGGCAGAGGCGGACAGCACACTTGCTAATTGGGAAGCCGCATCCGATGCCGAGCTGGCCGAATCACGCGGCGGCTTCACTTTGCCGAATGGCATGATCATTGATTTCAGTCTGGAAAAAACAATTTATTTGAATGGCAAGGAAACTTTTTCCTCTGTATTTCAGTTACCGAACAATGTTGCGCTTTCTCAGAGCGGTCTACAAAACTTATCGCAAATATTGACTGATTCGGGGCTGCACTCTGTTATCCAGAATAATCTGGACAATCAGATCATCAGCGCTATTACCGAGATTAACATCACCTTGCGAAATCTACCCTCAAATATCTCAACACTTGTTCCCGGTCTGCCAAACACCATTTCACTCATAGCAAATTAATAACTGATGTTGCGCGGTCGTAGGGTCGAATTCACTTGTGTCCTTTAGGGTAAAGCCGAGATATACAGGCAGTGCGAATACCCTATAGGACACAAGTGAATCCGCATCTACAGCGCAGCCCGGAATTCTCCTGAAGCACTTACCGTTAGCATTCTCCCTCGAGACGCCTGAACACTATCCTCGCAGCTTGACCGCCTTAACCCATGCTCTCCGGACAAAACTAAAGCAGAACAGAGATCGATGCGTGCGTAATATCCGCCAATAAGTAAATCTACTTAAGTAGTATCACTAATTGTTCGTCAATATGTAATGAAATATAAAAAGAAAAACATCCTTTAATAATAACAACAACTATTTAAAAGTTGGTTTTCACTGTCTGCTCAACGTTTCACAGATAAACGTTAAAGCCGATCTCCAAGGGGGCTCATTCCAGTCGTAGTTTTAGTCAGGCAGTTCTTCATTAATTACCGATTGCGATTTTATAGCGCTGAAGTGGTTAGCCGTTTATTAAATCAGGGAAGGGCTGTTGTTTATTCGTGTCAGTGAAATAATGGAAATGAAGTAAATGAAGCTAGATAAAATTGGGAGTGTGGGATTTTCTCTCGTGGGAGTGCTTAACGGATTTATCTTTAGCTCAGGTGTGCTGCTTAATAGCGAAGCTTTTGCCGAAAACGCAAGGCACCAGGAGAGTTCCATCGAGGAATACCGAAAACTTTTTCTGGAGCAGCAAAAAGAATTCGAGAAACAGCGGCGTATTATTACTGAGCAGGGCAAGGAAATCGAGATGTTAAAGGCGCGTCTCGATTCTTTAACAAACCCGGCAGCCGTAATTAAGCCGGCGCCGGTCAATCAGGCGGCCAAGCTGCCTGTAGTGGCCACGAAAATGAATGCTGGCATGCAATCACAAAATCCGCTTCCTTCCAAACCTGTTGGCGAAGCGCCTCCGCAAACAAAAGAAAAAGCAAGGCCGCCTGAACTTCCTCGTTTGAGCGAGACTGTCGGCGGCGTGTTAACCAGAAAGGGAAATCTCGTCTTCGAGCCTTCATTGGAATACTCTTATATCGATAACAACAGGGTTTTTCTGGATGCATATACCTTCCCCGCTATTACTGTCGGCCTCATCGATATTCGACAGATTAAACGGCACAGTTTTATCGGCAATTTGGGTGCGCGATATGGCATTACGGATCGCCTTGAACTGGAGTTCAAAGCACCTTATGTCTACCGTGAAGACACGCAACGTTCACGTCCTGCGGACAGTGGCGCAGGTATTGATGAAACATTCAATGCGAATGGAACTGATATAGGCGATCTGGAATTCGCTGCCCGCTATCAGCTTAGCGGCGGTTCCGGCGGATGGCCGATTCTCGTAGGCAACCTGGTGGCAACGGTTCCGACAGGAACAAGCCCGTTTGACGTGGAATATGCAATGGCTCAAGGCGTAGCTGGCGCGCAATTTCCGACCGAGTTGCCGACAGGCGTAGGCTATTTCAGCATCCAGCCCAGCATCACGGCGATGTATCCCTCGGACCCGGCCGTTTTTTTCGGTAATATCAGTTACAGTTATAACGCCGAGACGAGCGAGGCCGTTGGTAACTTTGATCCGGGCGATGCGGTAGGCTTAAGCTTCGGCATGGGCTTTGGCCTTAATGAACGCTCATCATTCAGTCTGGGGTACTCGCACAAACATGTCTTCAAATCTGATATTAACGGTGTGCCAGTGGATGACAGCGAACTGGATATAGGCCAGCTTTTGGTTGGCTATTCTTTCAAGTACACCCCAAAAACGACTTTAAACTTGTCGCTAGGAATAGGCACGACAGACGATTCGCAGGATGTTAAGCTGAATGTCAGGGTGCCGATGACTTTTGATTTATTCTCATCAGGCTCATAATCCCGTTATTTACGACATAGAGGGAAGGCAGGCTCTGACGCCATTGAAAAAGATAAAAATGTCTGGTCTCCGGGCGCCGCATTAAGGATGCTCTGGTTGAGAAAGTGAATGATGTTTCGTTCAAATCAGGCAACTTATCTGATTCGTTGCCGATCATAGTCAAGCTCTGCGTGGTGTCTTGATATTTTCAGGGTATTTTAGGCAAATACATCTTATGCATCCGTTCATGGATTGGTTATCATGTGGTTTTTCCAGGTCTGTGGGTCGAGCATGTCGTTTATCAATCATCTTGAATCTGAACTTGAAGCATTACCCGAAGCGCTGAAAACTAACGTAGCGTCATCTCTGAAAGCATGGCATGAACGGCTTTCCGAATTGGAACTAAGTTTTCAGGCAGCGCCGGAATTCGTGGCTTCACTGGTCAAGGTCTGGGGATCGAGTGATTTTGTTGCGGAAAGCTGCACGCGTCGGCCGGAAATCATCGTCGACCTGGTGAGTTCCAACGATCTGTTCATCGCCTATGACGAGCAAGGCTACCATAGCCGAATGGCACAGCTGGCGGTCGATTCCGAAGCCTCGCTGATGTCTGAATTGCGCCGTTTCCGTCGGCGGGAAATGATCAGGATCGCCTGGCGCGATCTGGCCGGCTGGGCCGATCTGAATGAAACGTTGCTTGAATTGTCGCTGCTGGCCGATGCCTGTATTCAATATGCGCTGGACTTCCTGTATCAGAAAGCCTGCGATTTGCGCGGCACGCCTTTGCTGGCTGACGGCAGTCCGCAGCAGTTGATCGTGCTGGGCATGGGCAAGCTGGGCGCCTACGAGCTGAATTATTCCTCCGATATCGACCTGATTTTCGCCTACGCCGAAGACGGCGTCCTG
>CAYPJI010000002.1:7481-8673 GCA_964411045.1 uncultured Methylobacter sp.
ACTTATGGTGAATTCTTTACCCGCCTGTGCCGGAGTTTGATCAAGGTGCTGGATGAAATGACCGTGGACGGTTTTGTGTTCAGGACGGACGTCCGGCTCAGACCGTATGGCGACAGCGGTCCCATCATCATGAATTTCGATGGCATGGAGATCTATTATCAAACCCAGGCCCGGGAATGGGAACGCTACGCCATGATCAAAGTCCGCCAGGTCGCGGGCGACTTTAAAACCGGCGCGCAACTGATAGCCATGCTGAAGCCTTTTGTGTACCGGCGTTATCTCGATTACGGCGCTTTCGAGGAATTGCGTTCGTTAAAGTTGCAGATTATGCAGGAGCTGAAACGCAAGGACCGCATGGAAAACGTCAAGCTGGGGCCGGGCGGCATACGCGAAGTGGAGTTTATCGGCCAGGCTTTTCAATTGATTCGCGGCGGCAGTGAGCGGTCGCTGCAGAAGCGCGGCATTCTGGAGATTCTGCAGCGGCTCGGCGAACTGGAGTTATTGACTCAAAGGGACGCCGAGCACTTAATTGCGTCCTATCGTTTCCTGCGCCGGGTGGAAAACCATATTCAGGCCTATCAGGACCGGCAAACGCATGATTTGCCTACCGATCCGATCGTGCGGGAAATACTGGCCTATTCGCTGGATTATGCCGACTGGCTTACCTTTAAAGCCGATCTGGACCGAGTTAGAGCTCAGGTGCATACCGTGTTTGGTCTGGTCTTCTCGCTGTCGAAACAGGCTGATGCCGACAGCATCAGCCAGAAAGTCTGGAACTGTACAGCCGATGACGCCGAATTGGCAGACGGTCTGAGCAAGTACGGTTTCGAGCGAACCGATGAGATGCTGGCCGCTATCAAGGCGTTTAAAAATTCGCTGGCCGTCAGAAAACTGACAGCCAAGGGCGCCGGCGTCCTTGACCGCCTGATGCCGCAATTGATAGAGGCCATGATGCAGGTCGACAACCCCGATGAAACCTTGAGGCGCATTCTGAAGTTATTTGAAGCTGTCGTCGGCCGAAATGTTTACTTGTCGCTGCTGGCTGAGAATCCGGGCGCGCTGGCTCAATTGGTCCGCCTTTCGTCGGCAAGCCCCTGGATCAGCGATTATCTGGCGCATTATCCCATTTTATTTGATGAGTTACTTGATGCGCATTCGCTATTCGAGCCGCTGAAAAAAGCCGATCTTGATG
>CAYPJI010000002.1:8707-20414 GCA_964411045.1 uncultured Methylobacter sp.
CTGAGGGTTTTGCTGGCGCAAATCGAGATTCAGGACCTGGAACAGCTGATGATCGTGCTGCGGCAGTTCAAGCAGTTGAATGTGCTCAGGGTCGCGGCGGCCGATATTATGGGCGTTATTCCGCTGATGGTGGTCAGCGATTATCTGACTTATATCGCCGAAAGCATCGTCGAACATGTGGTCGAGCGTGCCTGGCTGATGCTGACCGAAAAACACGGCTACCCGCCCGGCAGCAATGACGAGGAGATAGGCTTTACCGCGCTCGGGTTCGGAAAGCTCGGCGGTATCGAGCTTGGCTACGGCTCCGACCTGGACATGGTGTTCCTGTCTGACTGCGCAGACGGCAATGCTCTGACCGACGGCCCGAAGCCGATCCCGTGCATGCAGTTTTACGGGCGCCTGGGACTGAAAGTCCGGCACATTCTCGATACCAAATTGTTGTCGGGCGTACTTTACGAAGTTGACATGCGCTTGCGGCCCAGCGGTCATTCAGGGCTTTTGGTTACCCATGTTAATGCGTATGAAGATTATTTACGAAATCAGGCCTGGACCTGGGAGCATCAGGCCCTGGTCAGGGGGCGTTTCATAGCCGGCGATGTGCGGCTGAAAGAGCAGTATGAAGCGATCCGCCGCCGAATCCTGAGCCTGCCGCGCGATACCGAACTGCTGAAAAAAGAGGTCCGCGAAATGCGCGAGAAGATGCGCGCTACGTTGGATTCGAGCGAAGCGGACAAGTTTGACTTAAAACAAAGCAAAGGCGGTATTGCGGATATTGAGTTTATAGTACAATTCGGCGTTTTAGATCAGGCGTCGAAAAACGTCGCATTGACCACTTATACGGATAATGTCAGGCTGCTGGACGGTTTGCAGGCGCAGGGTTTTATGACTAAAGACCAGGCGGAAACGCTGAAAGCCATCTACTGCGCATATCGTGATTATGGTCATAAACTGGTTTTACAGGGCGATCGCGCCATTATCGATGAAGCTGAAATTGCCGGAATGAAGGCGCAGGTCGAACAGATGTGGCATGATTTTATGGAATAATGATTAAGCAATTACAAACACTAATGGTGGAGAATAAACAATGACGATGGACGATAGAGACGGCGTTATTTGGCTGGATGGGCAATGGGTTGAATGGCGGGAAGCTAAAGTCCATGTGTTGACGCATACCTTGCATTACGGCCTGGGCGTATTTGAAGGTCTGAGAGCCTATCATACAAAAAGAGGCACAGCGATATTCAGAATGCAGGAACACACGGATCGTTTGTTCCGTTCGGCGCATATCATGAACATGAAAATGCCTTTCGGCAAAGACGAAATCAATCAGGCGCATCGCGATGCGGTTGCCAAAAACAACCTGGACAGCGCTTATATCCGCAGCATGTGCTTTTTCGGTTCGGAAGGCATGGGACTTCGGGCCGACAACCTGAAAGTCCATGTCATGGTCGCGGCCTGGTCATGGGGCGCCTATCTGGGCGCGGAGAGCATAGAAAAAGGCATCCGTATCCGCACGTCTTCCTATACCAAAAACCATATCAACAGCACCATGTGCAAAGCCAAAGCCAATGGCAATTACATCAATTCCATCCTGGCATTGCAGGAAGCGCTGGCTACCGGCTACGATGAGGCTTTGTTGCTGGACCATCAGGGTTATGCGGCCGAAGGCAGTGCCGAAAACCTGTTCATCGTGCGCAACGGCAAGATTTACACTCCGGAAACCACCTCGGCGCTGGAAGGCATTACCCGCGATACGATTATCGCGATCGCCAGAGAACAAGGCTTCGAGCTGATCGAAAAACGTATTACGCGCGATGAAATCTATGTCGCCGATGAAGCGTTCTTTACCGGTTCCGCTGCCGAAGTCACGCCTATCAGAGAACTGGACGGACGGGCTATTGGTACTGGCAGCCGCGGTCCTGTCACAGAAAAACTCCAATCCCTGTATTTTGACTATGTGCATGGTCGTCGGGATGATCATGCCGAGTGGCTGACTCCCGTTGCCTAAAAATAACATTAGAAAGATCCTGGTCGTCGGCCCCTCATGGGTCGGCGACATGGTCATGGCGCAAAGCCTGTTCATCACGCTGAAACAGGCCGATCCGCATTGCCAAATCGATGTATTGGCCCCGGCATGGACATTTTCATTGCTGGAACGCATGCCTGAAGTCGCAACGGCCATCTCCATGCCGCTGAAGCGCGGGCAATTCGGCTTGATAAATCGCATAAAACTGGGCCGGCAGTTGCGTTCGGCCGGGTATGATCAAGCCATTCTGTTGCCCAATTCCTGGAAGTCGGCCTTAATTCCTTTCTTTGCCGATATTCCCTTGCGTACCGGCTATATCGGCGAATGCCGCTGGGGATTGCTCAACGATGCCCGCAAGCTGGATAAAAAACGGCTGACCATGACCGTTCAGCGGTTTGTGGCGCTGGGCTTGCCGAGAGCGGCAGTCTTGCCGCCTGCGTATCCGGCGCCGCGAATCATGATTGGACCGGACAGACAGCGCGTTATCGAAAAATTCAACCTTACCTGCTCGGAAAAAATCCTGGCCTTGTGTCCCGGCGCCGAATACGGTCCTGCCAAGCGCTGGCCGGCCGGCCATTATGCCGAAGTGGCGCGGCAAAAAATCGCTCAGGGCTGGCAGGTCTGGCTGTTTGGTTCCGACAAGGACAAAGACGTAACAGAAGCCATCAATCAGGAAACCGCACGACTGTGCACTGATTTCAGCGGCCGCACCTCGCTGGCCGAAGCGGTCGATTTGCTGTCGCTGGCTAATGCTGTCGTGACCAATGATTCGGGACTGATGCATGTGGCCGCCGCGCTCGACAAGACTGTCATCGCGATATACGGCTCCTCGGACCCCGGCTTTACGCCGCCGCTTAATAAAAAAGCCCGGGTTGTCTCATTGAATCTCGATTGCGCGCCCTGCTTCAAGCGCGACTGCCCGTTGGGCCATACGCGTTGTCTGACTGAAATCCGGCCCGGTCAGGTGCTTGATCTGATTGCGGTGGATTAAAGGCCAGATACAGTGAGAATCGCCATTGTCAAACTGTCCGCGCTGGGTGATATCGTCCATGCCATGGTTGCACTGCAATTCATCAAGGCCGCCTTGCCTGAGTGTCGGATAGACTGGATTGTCGAGGAGCGCTTTGCCGGCGTCCTGAAAGACAATCCCGATATCGACAACGTTCTGACAGTCAACCTGAAATCCTTAAAGACCAATAAGATGGCTGTTTTCAAACAGCTTAAAATGATTCGCCGTTATGCCCTAAATAACTATGATTTGGTCATTGACGCGCAGGGCTTGATCAAGTCGGCGATCACGGCCAGATTCCTGGGCAAGCGCGTCGCCGGTTTCGATGCCGGCTCGATCAGGGAGAAAGCAGCTTCGTGGTTTTATGATGTCAAAGTGGCCTGTGCCTATGATGCCAATACCATCGACAGGAATGCAACGGTGCTGTCGGAACCTTTAGGCATCCGCATCAGCAGGGAGCAAATCCTGGCCAAAAAACCGTTTTTGTTTTTCAATCATGAAGATCAAAGCATCTATACTTATTTACGGCAAGACCGGCTCAATATCGTGCTGGTCATCGGCTCAACCTGGGAAAGCCGAAACTATCCGGCCGACAGATTTATAAAAATAGCCGAGGCGTTACAGCAGAACTGTCTGGTGATCTGGGGCAGCGAGCAGGAGAAAAACACCGCCGATTCGATGGCCGCGCAGTCGCGCTATATCAATGTCGTGCCGAAACTGGATTTAAACAGCCTGAAGGCATTGATAGCCAGGGCCGACCTGCTGATCGGCAATGATACGGGGCCGACGCATATGGCCTGGGCCTTGAACAGACCCTCCATCACGATTTTCGGCCCGACGCCGGTCAGTCGCGTCTATCAGACCGATATCAACAAGGTGGTCAAATCGGCATCAAGCGTCAATCCTTATAAACTGAACAAGCAGGATTACTCGATCAGAGAGATCAGCGAGCAGGAGATTATCGGCAAGGCCAGAACTTTATTGGACCTGTGACTCAATCACAGAAATAATAGTGCAGTTGTGGAACTAAAGGTTGAAAACCGAGTCACAGTTGGTTTATAAGAAAACCTATAAAGGTGCCAGGTTTAGTTAATAGCAAGGCTTTATTCTCGCAAGAACAGGTGGGATAGGCGGCAGATGGAATTTATATGACAGAGCAAGCAACCGCATACCATGATTTATTGAAAACGTTACAGACCAGGGACAAACTTTCATCCGGTGAACTGAACAAAGTTGAGCGCATAAGAAAAACGGCAATTTCGGAAAATCTGCCTCAACTGCTGGTGAAGCTGGGCTTGTGCTCGGAACTCGATGTGGCCGACGCATTTACCGAGTCAGGCGGGTTCGAGAAGATTACAGCCGATCAGTATCCGTTGGAGATGCAATTGCCGGAAAGCATCTCATTGCGTTTTTTAAAACAGAACCATGTGATCGGCATCAAAAACAGCGACGAGACCATCACCGTCACGATGATGGACCCGGAAGATCAGTTTGTGATCGATGCACTGAGGCTGGCGACTGGTAAAGAGATTATCACCAAGGTCGGTCTGCTGTCGGAAATCGATGCGGCGTTGGAAATCCAGTACGGCGAAGGCCGGTCGCAGATGGAAAGGATTGTCGATAATCTTCAGTTCGAAGATACCGGCGGCGAGGAAGATCTGGAGCATTTAAAGGATTTGGCCAGCGAAGCGCCGGTTATCAAAATGGTCAACCTGATCATGCAGCGCGCCATTGAAATGCGCGCCTCGGATATCCATATCGAGCCGTTCGAGCAAGCCCTGAAAGTCAGGCTGCGTATTGACGGCGTTTTACAGGATATCAATGCGCCTCCCGTTAAATCGACAGCCGCCGTCATTTCCCGCATCAAGATCATGGCCAAGCTGAACATTGCCGAACGCCGGCTGCCGCAGGACGGCCGCATCAAGGTGCAAATGCTCGGCAAGGAGCTGGACCTGCGTGTGTCGACCATACCGACGATGTACGGCGAAAGCGTCGTCATCCGTTTACTCGACAAGGAAAGCACCGTATTCGATTTCGAGTCGCTGGGCTTTTCCGGCAGGCATTCGAAACAGTTTATCGATGTTCTGGCGCAGCCGCACGGCATTATCCTGATTACCGGTCCGACCGGTAGCGGTAAATCGACCTCGCTGTATGCGGCTTTGAAGCTGCTGAATACGTCCGAGCGCAAGATCATCACGGTCGAAGACCCGGTGGAATATCAGCTGGAGGGCATCAACCAGATTCAGGCCAAACCGCAGATCGGCCTGACTTTCTCTGCCGCGTTACGCTCTATCGTTCGTCAGGACCCCGATGTCATCATGATCGGTGAGATGCGCGACCTGGAGACGGCGAAAATCGCCGTGCAGTCGGCGCTGACCGGGCACTTGGTGTTATCGACGCTGCATACCAACGATGCCGCCGGCGGTGTAACGCGTTTGCTGGATATGGGGCTGGAGGAGTATTTGCTGACTTCCACCGTGAACGGCATATTGGCGCAACGGCTGGTCAGAAAACTGTGCCCGGAATGCAAGGAACCTTATGCCGCTCCGCCTCTCGTTGTCGAGGATAGGCATTTGCGGCGTTTCATGCCTGAAGGCGACATCGTGCTGTACAAACCGGTCGGCTGCTCAGCCTGCGGCGGGCTTGGTTATCGCGGGCGTCTGGCCATTATCGAATTTCTGCTGATGACCGATCCGATCCGTAAACTGATCATGGCGCATGAAGAAGCCGGCGCCATTCAGAAACTGGCTATCGAACAGGGCATGGTCACGATGAGCGATGATGGCTTGCAGAAGGCCTTGCAAGGCGTCACGACCATAGAGGAAGTGATGCGCGTCACAACGGAAGGCTGATATGGCTTTATTTTCTTATAAAGCAATCAACAGTCTGGGCGAGACTGAGGAAGGCGTTCGCGATGCCTCTGACGAGCAAGGGCTGATCGCGGCCCTGCAATCGGAAGGTTACATACCGATCCGCGTGGTGCCGGCCACCGCCAGATCGTTCCTCGGATTCAGCCTGGGTGCCAAGCAGTCGCGTCTGTCCCAGAAAGAGATCGGCCTGCTGACCGGCGAATTGGCGACCCTGCTGGAGTCCGGCCTGCCTCTGGACCGGTCGCTGTCGGTATTGATGGACTTGACATCTGACAACGAGCGCCTGAACAAACTGCTCGGACGGGTTCTGGAAAGAGTGAAAGGCGGCTCTTCCCTGGCCGATGCGCTGGAGAAGCAGGCCGGAGTCTTCAGCAAGTTTTATATCAATATGATCCGTGCGGGCGAGGCGGGCGGCAGCCTGGGCGAAGTGTTGACGCGACTGGCGGATTATCTGGAACGTTCGCGCGAATTGAAGGATACGATCAGCACCGCGTTGATTTATCCGGTCATCTTGCTGGTGATGTCATTGGCGTCGTTGTTTGTGATGCTGACATTTGTCGTGCCGCAATTTACCGAAATGTTTGAGAGCGCCGGCAAGGCCTTGCCGGTGCCGACCCAGATCGTGGTCGGGCTGGCTGAATGGCTGCAAAGCTACTGGTGGATACTGGCGCTCCTCATTGTTGTCGCGTACGGCTATATGAATTTTCAACTGGCCGACCCGGTCACCAAGAAAGCATGGGACAGACGCTTTCTAGCCATGCCTTTATTCGGCAGCATTATCCTGAACAAGGAAACCGCCAACATCAGCCGCACGTTGGGAACTTTGCTCGGCAATGGCGTTTCTATACTGACTGCTTTGGCGATAGCGCGTGAAACTGTCGACAATCTGGCCTTGGCCGAGGTCTGTGCCGATGCCGAGGAACAGCTGAAGCAGGGCAGGAACATGTCGGATGCTTTATTGGAAAAAGGCGTCCTGCCCAAAATGGCCATGCAGATGATAAAAATGGGCGAAGAAACAGGGAAGCTGGAAGAAATGCTCCTGCGCGTGGCAACTATTTATGACAAACAGCTTAGGGTAGCGATACAGCGTATGCTGGCATTGCTTGAGCCAGCTTTGATAATCACCCTGGGCGTTATGATTGCGGGTATTATCGTGTCGATTCTGCTGGCGATTTTGAGTGTTAATGACTTAGCTTTTTAATGGAAAATTTTTTTACGATGAAACAATATAGAAAACGTACAGAAACTGGCTTTACCTTACTTGAATTATTGGTCGTGCTGGGCATTATCGCCCTGTTGGCCGGCATAGTCGGGCCTCAGGTCATGAAACACATGGGCGAATCCAAAACCAAAGCGGCCCGCGTTCAAGTTGAAGATCTGTCCGCCGCGCTGGACATGTATAAGCTGGATCTGGGCAATTATCCGACTACCGAGCAGGGTTTGAAGGCGCTTATCGAATCGCCTGAAAGTGCAAAACGCTGGAACGGTCCTTATCTGCAAAAAGCCAAAATGCCGCTGGACCCTTGGCAGCAGGAATACCGCTATGCATTTCCGGGCGAACACGGCAAATTTGATCTTTACACGCTGGGCGCAGACGGCAAAGAAGGCGGCGAAGGCGAAGATCAGGATATCGCAAGCTGGGAATGATGCATAAGATTGAAGGCTCAGGGTTGAGCTCAAAAAGAGCAGCGGACTTGCGTCCTGTATCTTGGGCATTGTCCCGGAATCAAGGATTTACACTGCTGGAGCTAGTGGTTGTGCTTTTTGTCATCATTCTGGGTTTTTCAATTGTCGCGTTCAATCTGTCATCAGGACGCGAGTCGACGCAGCTTCGCGCCGCGGCAAGGGATATTGTTTCGGCGCTGCGTTATGCAAGAGGACAGGCTTTGCTCGCCCATCAGCAGACTACCGTCAGCCTTGACCTTGGCGATAACAGCTATCAGGTAAGCGGCCGGGATAAGGTTTTTACGATTCCCGAGTCCATCGATCTCTCGCTGGTCACGGCCCAGGACGAATTAACCGGCGAGGGCCAGGGCAATATACGTTTTTTTGCCGACGGTTCGTCGACAGGCGGACGAGTTACGCTGGAGCGGGGCGGTTCCAAATGGCGCATCGATATCAATTGGCTGACCGGCCAGGTCGAGCTTGAAGATGCCAGCGAAGATGCGCATGGGTAAACAACGCGGCTTTTCCCTGCTGGAAATCCTGATTGCATTTTCAATACTGGCGCTTTCGCTGGGGATTTTACTGAAGATTTTTTCCGGCGGCGTCAATACGGCGTCTGTGGCTGATGAATACACGGCCGCTGTACAGATCGCCGAATCGTTAATGGTTCAAACGGGGTTGGAAACACCGTTGCAGCCAGGAGAAAGGTCGGGAGTGGAAAATGAAAGATACCGTTGGCTGGTTTCAGTAAGTCCTTTTACGCCGACGATTGAAAATTTTGATCCGGCAACGTTACCCATATCGCTTTTCAAGGTTAACGTCATGGTAGCCTGGGGCGATGATCAGGCGAGCGAGCGGCAGATTGAATTAACCAACCTAAGACTCGTTAATAAAGCATTATGAGAAGCTGGAGGCAAAAGGGAGCTTTTTCTGGTGATTCGCCATGTAACTCATCACATGGGTTTACGCTTATCGAAGTTCTTATCGCAATGACTTTGCTAAGCGTTATGGTTGTGCTACTGTTTGGCAGTCTGAAAATTTGTGCCCAAAGCTGGGAAATGGGCGAAAAGAAAATCGCCGAAGTCAATGAAGTGGCTGTCGTCTACAATTTTTTTCAACAGCATTTATCGGCCGCCAAGCCTTTAAAGGATGACTTTGCGAAAGACGAGTCATCTTTACAGAATGACTTTACGGAAGAAGAAAGTAAGTTGTCTTTTCAAGGCGATGCGCAATCCTTGCAATTTGTTTCCGTATTTCCCGCCAGCGCCGGGCGGGCTGGCTTGCAGCTGTTTTCCCTGGAAGTGCAGGATGAAGGGCCGCAAGGGAACAGTAACGACGGAGCTGAAATAAAAGTGACGTTGACACCGTTTTTTCCGCTTGCCGAAGGCGAGGAATGGCAAAAGGAGGAGGCCGTCCTGATAAAGCATGTGAGTCATTTTGCTTTGTCTTATTTTGGTCCGGACCAGGAAACCGGCGAGAGCCAATGGCGGGACGAATGGCTCAACAAAAATGCCTTGCCGCGCCTGGTAAAAATCCAGATCGAGCGGGAAGATGAAGTTTACTGGCCGGATATGGTTATCGAACTTAAGGTTGGCGGCGATTCGAGCACCTTAACAGGCGGTGCAGAAGATTCAGGGGTAACAGAGTGATACGCATCAGGAAACAGGCAAGGCAAAAGGGATTTGCGCTGGTTCTTGTTTTGTGGATATTGAGCCTATTGACTATCATGGCAGGCAGTTTTGCGCTGACTATGCGCAGGGAAGCTGCCATTATTGAAGGCATCAAAAATAACGCGCAGGCCATGGCCGTGGCGGAATCGGGGATTGCCCTAGCGGAAATGATGATGCTGATTCCCGATGCGGGCAGGCGTTGGCGGGCAGACAGCAGTGTTTATCAAATAAACTTCGAGAGTGGCAAAGTGCGCATACGGCTTTTATCCGAAACCGGCAAAATAGATCTGAACACGGCCGATCAGGCCGTGTTGCAGGCACTGATAAGTCATGCGCCCATTGATGAAGGTGAGCAGGCTGGGCTCGTCGATGCCATTCTCGATTGGCGCGATGAAGATGACCTGGTGCGTGATGACGGCGCGGAAAAGAAAGAATATCAGGATGCCGGTTTAAACTATCAGCCCCGAAACAAGCCTTTTCAGGACATCGAGGAATTGCAGTTGGTGCTGGGCATGAACGAAAGCGTTTATGATTGGTTGCAGGGTTTGATCACCGTTTATTCGAAAGGGTCGACGGTCAATCTGCAGTTGGCGTCTCCGGAAGTTTTGCAGGTGTTGCCGGAGCTGGATGAAGCGGCGAAAGATGAATATATGCAAGCCAGGCGGGAGCGTACGGTCGATGCCTTAAAGTCGGCATCGCCTTTTAATGAATCATCTTCTTTGGGCGAAACTGGCGAGAGTGCGGCTCCAGCCGCAGACAGCGGGGCGGTGACCATTATTTCCGAAGCGCAGCTGGATGACGGCTCAACTGCTGTAATAAACGCGATAATAGCAAGATCGAACAATGAACAAGCATCCTTTGGCCAACAGCCTTTTGGTCAACAACCCTTTGGTCAACAATCCGCGGGACAGCAATCCATGGGCCAACAATCCTCGCCGTTTCAGATTTTGAAATGGCAACGCAACTACGCAGGCAATGACTCATTATTTTCTGATGAAATGAGCGAATTATTAGTGACAGAATATGCTGAACCTCAATTCGACAATTGAACTGGATTTCAAGAAATTTTTTCGCTGGTGGGCGCGAGAACTTAGCTTCCTGGTACCGGAAAAAATCAAGCAGCTCGTCAGCGAGAAGCGGGGCATTATTCTGGTCAGACCAGACAACCACCACCTGGAAATGACCTATGTCCTCAACGGAAAAGTAGAGCCGATAGCCACGCTGGAGCGAAATGAATCAGATATGGCGGAAGTCAAGGCGCTGTTAGCCAGAGACGAAAGATTTGCCAAGGCTGATGTCGTTATCAGGTTGACCCGGCAGGATGCTATTCAAAAAGAACTGACCCTGCCTCTGGCAGCAAAGGAAAATCTGGCTCAGGTTGTTTCCTATGAATTGGACCGTTATACGCCATTCAAACCGGAGCAGGTCTATTTTGCCGTTAAGCCTCTGACAGACGCTCATGAGCCCGGGCAAATCAATGTCATGCTGGTGCTGACTCCGCGGGAAGTACTTGAGGCACTCTATGATGATGTAAGCGCGCTGGGCCTGTCGCCCAAAATTGCCGATTATGAGGATGCTGCCAATGATCTTGAACAGGACTATGACTTTTACAATTTGCTGCCGGAGCAGTTCAGGGAGAAAACCGACAAAAACGCTGCGTTGGTTCATGGGGCCTTGATCAGCGCGGTATTTGTCCTGCTGATAGCCGCTGTAGCTTTGCCGGTCTGGCTTGAATATCGGGCAGTCAATGCATTAAGCGAACAACTTGGCGGCATAGAGAAAGAGGCGCGTAAAATCGATGCCTCGCAGTCGGAAATCGATGCGCTGGTGGAAGAGTCGCGCCGGCTGGTTGATGTCAAAAGCTCGGCGCCATCGGTCGTGGTCATGTTGAATGCGTTGAGCGCTTTGATAAAGGATGACACCTGGCTGACCTATGCGCAGTATTCGGATGGGCATCTGCAGATACAAGGGGAATCGCCGTCCGCTTCTGCCTTGATTGCCGTTCTGGAAGCCTCGCCATTGTTTGATAACGTCCGCTTTGTATCGCCGGTTACGCAAGACAAAATCAGCGGGCTTGAACGGTTTCAGATCACCGTGGATGTGACCAAAGCAGGAGGCATCAATGGCGGCGTATAACAAAACCCAGCGCTGGATTGCGGTAGGTCTCCTGGCGGCTGTGATAGTGATTTTTGGTGTCGTTGTTATTGCGCCTATTGTCAGCAAAGGCATGGAGCTGCATGAAACCAAGAAAACGCTGGTTTTCAAGCTCCAGAAGTACCAGCGGATTTTAGCCAGGAAAGACGCCGTCACTGAAGGCATGGATAAAATAAAAGCCCAGCATTTGTCCCAGGGTTATTTTAATACTCAAGGGACTGGCGCTCTCGCGTCCGCGGATGTACAGGAGTTCATTAAAAAGGCGATTGTCGATGCAGGTGGGCAGTTGACCAGTACTCAGGCGCTTCCCGTC
>CAYPJI010000002.1:20424-22343 GCA_964411045.1 uncultured Methylobacter sp.
AGCAATAAGGATGGCTTCAGCCGCATTATGGTCAAAGTCAGAATGACCGGCACTATTGAAGAGTTGCGCTCAGTGTTGTACAAAATGGAAACGTCGGTGCCGCTGATCGTCGTCGATCAGATCGATATAAGGCCGGTGCGAGGCATAAGAAACAGAAAAACCCGACAGATTGAATCGAGCAATGAATTGAATGTGAATTTTCAGGCCGTTAGTTTCATGAGAATACCGCCAGGATGAATGTTAAATTAATCAAATTATTGGCCTCCGTTTGTACCGTCTTGCTGCTGATTATTACTGCCGAGTGGCTATATGCGAAGCATTCCAGAAAGCAACTGCAGAAATCGATTACATCCGTTGAAACCCAACCCTATAAAGTAGGCGAATTGCCAAGCCTGGGGCTGACGAAACAACCGGAGGACAAATACGCCGATCTGGTCACCCGGCCCTTATTCATCAAAGGGCGGAGACCTGTAGAGACGGTCGAGGTTGAAGAAGCCGCCGCAGCGGGAGGTTCCGATAGTTTTGAATGGCAGCTAACGGGTGTCTATACGAAAGGCAAACAGTTATCAGCCTTGTTCAGCCGTGATAAAGCGCCAGCCACGGAGAAAAAATACCTTAAAATAACTGAAGGCGATGATATCAACGGCTGGACGCTGGCCGAGATTCATGCAGATAAAGTCGTACTCAAGCAAGGAAGTCATCAGAAAGAGCTTATGCTAAGAAAACCAAAATTAAAAGAACTACCCAAGAAAAAAAGCATACCCAACGCATTTACGCCTAAAGTAGAGGCGCCCAAAGCGGAAGACACATCAGGAAATAGCGAAAATGAAGAATAATATAAAAAAAATAAAAAAAGCTTCCTGGGCTGTGATTCTGGGGCTCTCGCTGTCAAGTTGCGAATTTATGGGGCCGCCGGTAGCCGTTAAAAAACCGCTGCCGCCAATACGTACGGACCAGCCGGAGGAACAGGAAGGGGCCGTTTTTAAACACTTGCAAAACAAGCCGCATCCCAGTGAAAAAGTGCGGCCGGCGGCGGAGCTCTATCCCGGAACGGAACGGTTCGTGTCGCGGACGGCAACGCAGCCGGGCAGGGGCGCAGCTCGGGGCGAAGGCGCATACAGCCTGAACTTTGATGAAGCCGACCTGGGCGAAGTGGCGAAAGTGATTCTGAGCGACATACTTGGCGAAAACTATGTATTAAGCCCCAAGGTGGCCGGCAAAGTGACGCTGCAGACCACCCAGGCTTTAACGAAAGAAGAATTATTGCCTACCCTGGAAATGTTGCTGCGCATGAATAATGCGGCGCTGGTCAAGGACGGCCGCGTTTATCATATCGAGCCCGCGGCAGAGGCGTTATACAGCACCGACTTTGCAAGAGCTGGCGCGGCCGGTTACCAGGTGAAGGTCATACCGATCAGGAATGTGGCCGTACAGGATATCGCCGAAGTGATCAAACCGCTGGTGCAGGAAAAAACCATCCTGCAAGTCGACGGCATGCGCAATCTGCTGGTTGTTTCCGGAACGGCCGATGAACTGGCGCGCATCATGGATATGGTTGCCACTTTCGATATCGATGTCTTGAGAGGGCGTTCATTCGGTATTTTTCCTTTAGTGCATGCCGCGCCGGAGCAGGTTATTGAAGAGCTGGATGCGGTGTTTAACAAAACTGAAAAAGATGAGAGCACCTTTTTCCGGTTTATAGAAATCGAACGGCTGAATGCCATTCTGGCCATTACGCACCAGGCCTCTTATTTAAGAGACATTGAAAGCTGGATACTGCGGCTGGACCGGTCGACTACGGCCTCAGGCGGTGGTGTAAATGTTTATAGGGTCCAGAATGTCGATGCTGTGGAATTGGCGGCGACATTGAATGAAATTTTTACCGGCGCATCGACAAGGAAAGATAAAGGCGCAAAGGT
>CAYPJI010000002.1:22353-27562 GCA_964411045.1 uncultured Methylobacter sp.
GGAAAAAAAGCCGCTGAAATCACTAATAAGCAAGGCCAAGAGGCGCCAAAAGCGGCTTTCAGCAAGCCGGCGGGATCGGAAGGCGGTGGCGTTGCCGAAGTGAGCAAAGAAGTCAGGATTATTGCCGATGAGATCAATAATTCGATCGTTGTGGTCGCGACGCCGGAAGAATACGAAAAGATTCGCTCCGTTATTGTTCAGCTCGATGTTATGCCGCTGCAGGTACTGATCGATGCGACCATCGTATCGGTGAATCTGACCGACAGTTTAAAGTACGGTATTCAATGGTTTTTAAGCCACCATAATGTGGGTGGCGAGCATATCATTACTAATACCAACACGAGCGGAAGCAATATTAAAGGAGCGATACAGGCGGCGGATGGAACATCGCTGAGGGATGTTGCCGCAGGTGCGGTAACAGGCGGCTTTGGCTATGCGTTCCTCAGTGATTCGGGCGATGTACGCGCCGTATTGAATGCATCGGCCAATGATAACAAGCTCAATGTGATCTCTTCCCCTTCATTGATGGTACTGAATAATCAGGAAGCTTCGATACAAGTCGGTGATGAAATACCTTTAAGAACCTCTCAGTCATCCGCTCTTCCCACTTCAGGTCAAAGTTTCGACGCTAATAGTCTCGTGCAAACCAGTGGCATTCAACAGCGCAAAACCGGTGTTAAATTGAAGGTTAAGCCCAGAGTCAATGCAAGCGGCCTCGTGATTATGGATATCGAGCAGAGCGTTGAAAGGCCACAGCAGACGACGGCCAGTAATATCGATTCGCCTACGATACAAAGCCGTGAAATTACCAGCAATGTAGCCGTACACAGCGGAGAAACGGTTGTGCTGGGCGGCTTGATCGATGAGAACGATACTTATAATCAAGATGGGATTCCTTTTTTATATAAGCTGCCTTTAATAGGCCCTCTGTTTGGCGGCACCACAAAAGAGAAAATCAAGACGGAACTGGTTGTGCTGATTACGCCGCGCGTTGTTACAAGCAGGCAGGATGGCCGATTGATTACCGACGAATTCAGGCGCAAATTGACAGGCATTTATGAGATACCAGAAGCAGAAACGGTAAGGGGAGATTACTAATGGTTACTAACCAGAGCAGCTTAAGGAAATAGTGTGGAATAATAGCCAGGATAAAGAAAACCTGAACCCATTCAAACATGCCGATAAAATACATAGAAAAAATATTACGCGCCAAAGTTTACGATGTCGCCGTAGAAACGCCTCTGGATTTCGCATCCTCGTTGTCGGAGCGCCTGGGCAATAACGTCTATTTGAAACGCGAAGACCTGCAGCCAGTGTTCTCGTTTAAACTGCGCGGCGCCTACAACAAGATGGCCTTGCTGAACGAGCAGGAGCGGGCGCACGGCGTGATTGCCGCTTCAGCCGGCAATCACGCCCAGGGCGTCGCCCTGGCGGCCAAAAGGCTGGGCATCAAGGCGTTGATCGTGATGCCGAAAACCACGCCTGAGATTAAAGTCCAGTCCGTGAAAGCCAGAGGCGCCAAAGCGGTGCTGTTCGGCGATGCCTATGATGAGGCCTATGCGCATGCCAGGGAATTGGCCGAACAAAAAGACATGGTTTTCATCCACCCTTATGATGATCCCGATGTGATTGCCGGGCAGGGTACGGTGGCCATGGAAATCCTCCGGCAGCAGACCGACGGCCTGGATGCGATCTTTGTGCCGGTCGGTGGCGGCGGCTTGATTGCCGGTGTCGCGGCTTATGTCAAATTCGTGCGGCCGGAGATCAAAATCATCGGCGTGGAGCCCGATGATTCCGATTGCCTGAACCGGGCTCTGAAAGCGAAGCGCAGAGTCACCATTAAACAGGTCGGCCTGTTTGCCGATGGCGTGGCGGTCAAGCAGATCGGCGAAGAACCTTTCCGTCTGGCGCAAAATTATGTTGATGAAGTCGTTACCGTCAATACCGATGAAATCTGCGCCGCGATCAAGGATATTTTTGACGATACGCGCTCGGTTGCCGAACCTGCCGGCGCCTTGGGCATTGCCGGCCTGAAGAAATATGTCGAGCGCGAGAAGATAACCGGACAAACACTGGTCGCCATCGACAGCGGCGCCAATATGAATTTCGACCGGCTGCGCTATGTGGCCGAGCGCGCTCAGGTCGGCGAGCATCGCGAGATCCTGCTGGCCGTCAGCATCCCCGAAACGCCGGGCAGCTTTTTGCGGTTCTGCCGCATGCTGGGCGGACGCAGCATTACCGAGTTCAATTACCGTTATTTCGATCCCAAACTGGCTCAGGTTTTTGTCGGCATCTCCAGCAGCGGGCTTGAATCGGATCGGGCCGATCTAATCCTGCAATTACAGGATCAGGGCTTTCAGGTTACCGATATGACCACCAATGATCTGGCTAAAGAGCACGTGCGTTATATGGTGGGAGGTCATGCGCCGCGTGAACTGAATGAGGTTATTTACAGCCTGGAGTTTCCGGAAAGGCCCGGTGCGCTATTGAATTTCCTGACGGCGCTGGGCGGACGCTGGAATATCAGCCTGTTCCATTACCGCAATCATGGCGCCGCATTCGGCAAAGTCCTGATGGGCGTGCAGATGCCGAAAGCAGAGCGCAAGGAATTCCAGCAATGCCTTGATGGGCTGGGTTTTGCTTATCAGGAGGAGACCGATAATCCCGCCTATTGCCTGTTCTCAGGGGGCAGCGAGGTGAAAAACAAACAATCGGATGGCGCCGTTATCTAGGCATAGCTAGCACGGGCGGTCAGCGGCCGCCTTGTGTCGTCACTGCCGGTTATTCCAGTGAGCGTATAAAGTCCCATTGCTGTCTGGAGACCGGCATGATCGATAAGCGATTGCCGCGCCTCACCAGCGCAAGATCGGCCAACTCCTGCTTTTGCTTTAATTCCTGGAGAGTAATGGTGCGGGACAGTGTCCTGACATGCCTGACGTCAACCATGAACCAGCGCGGCTGGGCCGGATCGCTTTTAGGGTCGAAATGTTTGTCATCGGGATCGAAAGCGGTAAAGTCCGGATAGCCTTCGCGAACTACTTCCATAATGCCGACAATGCCCGGCACATCGCAGTTGGAATGATAGAAGAAAACCTGATCGCCGAGTTTCATCTCATCGCGCATCATGTTTCTGGCTTGGTAATTACGCACCCCGTCCCAGTGTTCGGTCCGGTCGGGCTTGTTGCACAGGTCATTGATGCCGAACGCATCCGGTTCGGATTTCATTAGCCAGTAATTCATGGGGATTTTTTATAAGGAAGGAGCATCTCCCGCCTGCGCCGTAATGCACTTTCGTCCTTGAACCAACGGTTCAAGTGGGGACGTGATCGGTAAATCAGGCTTCCCGTATAGAGCGGGCATGCACACCATCACCGTAATCTGCCCCCGGGGTAAAAATAGGTTCAGGAAACACCCAGTACACTCTCGAACGCTGCAGGAGATGCAAACTAATATTTTACTGTATTTCAGGATTTTCTAAAACGTTTTCTATTTTATGGCGCATATTCGCCAGATTTTCATTGAGGCTCTGAGTCAGCATGGCGTTCTGGTTTCTCATCACACGCAATTCGTGAGCCAGGTTGAGCGCTGCCATGACGGCGATTCTGTCCACGCCGCTGACTCGTCCGGAATCCCTGATTTTGCGCATTTTTTGATCGAGTTCCTGGGCTGAATGGATCAAGTCGTCCTTCTCGTCAGGATCGCAGGCAATCCTATAGTCTTTACCCATGATAGTAAGCGATACCGGTTGAGAATTTTTTTTCATGAACCTTGCTCCATTGCTTTCAGACGAGTAATCATAGCTTCAACCCGGGTTCTGGCCAGGGTGGTTTTTTCAAGCAGTTTGGCTTTTTCCCGGACCAGGGACTCCTGCTTGATTTTAAGGGAACTGTTTTCGGTTTTTACCGAATTATATTGCTCGATAAGCTTGTCCAGTTTATCTTCGAGCTCTTTTAATTCTAAGGATTGAGTTGTTTCTGAATTCGTCATAGTAGTTAACTACATCATTGCAAATAATCAGCCGCGTGTTTAGTTAGGATTATCGGCGATATGTTCTAATACTGCTCATAGTCAGTCGCCCTGAAGCCAAGAAGAACAAATGTTATCCAAGTCGGGGATCAATGGTAGCATAAGCAGTATTTTTTTTTTAGCAGTAGTGAAATTATTATGTGGATGTCATGGTTTACCAGATAATCAATACGATATTAGAGCGCAACGACGCGGATGTTTCCGCTGCCGAGGCTCATGGCATGGCGACAGGCATATTATGCGTCAATGGCCAGGCCGAGAGCGCTCATTGGCTGAAGGAACTGTTTAAGGACGATACCGATTTGAGCGATGAAGACAGGGCTACGCTGATGAAGTTATTCGAGCAGACCCGGACATTGCTGGTCAGTGAAGCGTTTGAATTTGACCTGTTCCTGCCTGACGATGACGTCCTCCTGCATGAGCGTGTTCAGGCATTGAGCCGTTGGTGCCAGGGATTTTTATTCGGCATTGGTTCCGTGTACACAGCAAAAGGCTGGCCCAACGATGTTTCCGAAATATTGAAGGATATTACGGAATTTACCAAGCTGGACGAAGAGGCTGAAGGCGAGGAAGACGAGAATGCCTATATGGAAGTTACTGAATACCTGAGATCCGCCGTTTTATTACTGCGGGATGAGTTAAATGCCAATACTGACGGCACTGTTCATTAGGCGGTGGAACAAGCAAATGAAGCAAAGCGAATTCAAAAAAAGACGAAAGCAATTAATGCAGCGGATCGGCAAGGGCAATATCGCGCTGATAGGCAGCGCCCCGATTCGAACCCGCAACCGCGATGTCGATTATCCGTTTCGGCAGGACAGCGATTTTTATTATCTGACCGGTTTCAATGAACCCGACTCATTGGCTGTCTTTATACCTGGCCGCGAGCAGGGCGAATACATTCTGTTCTGCCGCGAATACGACGAAACCAAAGCGTTGTGGGAAGGCGCCCATGCCGGGCTTGAAGGCGCTACCCAGCACTATGAGGCCGACGACTCTTTCCCTATCGATGATCTGGGCGAGATCCTGCCGGGCCTGCTGGAAGACAAAGGCAAGGTTTTCTATCCGATGGGCCGGGATTCGGATCTGGATCATCGGTTGCTGGAATGGATCAACCATATCCGCAGCCAATCAAGAACCGGCGTGACAGCGCCGGGCGAACTGGTTTCGCTGGAGCATATCC
>CAYPJI010000003.1:0-13494 GCA_964411045.1 uncultured Methylobacter sp.
ACAATGGCGTGAATCACAGCCGCATTTTTAGGTTTTCCAGCAAAAGCGCCATCTAAATCGACCAGATGGATTCTTTTGGCGCCGGCCGCTACCCACTTGCCCGCGACGGCTACAGGATCGTCCGAAAACACCGTGTCGTCTTCCATACGCCCCTGCCGCAAACGGACGCATTTCCCTTCTTTCAAATCAATTGCTGGTATTAGCAACATACACGTAAAACCTCAATGGTAAATTTAAACTTGTCCATTCCAATGCAAAAAGTTTTTCAGCAGTTGCAAACCGGCTGCCTGACTTTTTTCGGGGTGAAATTGTACGGCAAAAACGTTATCCCTTGCCAAAGCGCAAGCAAATGGGTCGGGGTAATTTGCAGTCGCTGCAGTGACGGAAGCCTCATCGGGGCGTGCATAATAACTGTGCACAAAATAGAATCGACTATCCTGCGCGATACCGTCCCATAGCGGATGGGGCGCAAAATGAACCTGATTCCAGCCCATATGAGGAATTTTCAGGCGATTGCCGCTACTGTCCTGCAACGGCTCAGGAAAATGCACGACATGGCCCGGAAAAATATTCAGGCATGGGGTATTGCCGTTTTCCTCGCTATCAGTCAATAAAGCCTGCATGCCTAGACAAATGCCCAGCAACGGCTTAGTTGCAGCGGCGCTTTTTATCACATCGGACAACCCCGACTGGTTCAACGCCTGCATACAATCGCGTATGGCGCCGACGCCGGGAAAAACTACCCTATCAGCGCGTAAAATTGCGTCGGCATCGGATACTATTCGCACATCCGCTTGCGGCGCAGCATGCTGCAGGGCTTTTGCAATCGAATGCAGATTGCCCATTCCATAATCAATAACGGCAACAGAAGACATATAACTCAAGAGTAAAAATTGAAAGCGGATTTGAAACTAAAGACTGCCTTTGGTGGAAGGCATCATGCCTGCCATTCTCGAATCGGCGGCAATGGCCATGCGTATTGCGCGCCCCATGGCTTTGAAGATCGTTTCGGCAATGTGATGAGAATTAGCGCCCTTCAAATTATCAATATGAAGCGTGACGCCGGCATGGTTGACAAAGCCCTGGAAAAACTCGCGGAACAGATCCACATCAAAACTGCCGATCATGGCTTTCGGGAATTTCACCTCGTAAAACAGGCCCGGACGGCCAGAGAAATCAACCACCACCCTGGACAACGCTTCATCCAGAGGCACATAGGCATGGCCGTAGCGGTAAATGCCTTTTTTATCGCCGATGGCTGCAGCAAAAGCCTGGCCCAAGGTAATGCCGATGTCTTCCACCGTATGATGATCATCAATTTCCAAGTCGCCTTTGGCATCGATTTCGATGTCGATCAATCCATGTCTGGCGACCTGATCCAGCATATGCTCAAGAAAAGGCACGCCTGTTAGAAACGAGGCTTTTCCTGATCCATCCAGGTTAATTCTAATATTAATTTGAGTTTCAAGCGTATTGCGCTCTACTTCGGCAGTGCGTTGATTCATGATTTCAAGGGCTGAATTAGTGTCTATCGCCATTTTACTATGAATTAACAGATTTCGCAGTGATTGTTGAATTATTGCCGCTCAAGTCAGATATGCTGTTTTTAGCGAAAATACAGACGAAGCCGGCCTTAAAAAAACGGCAATTCTATGCGTAATCTTTAACTTACATGAATTTCCGCCTTAGCCGGCTTTTTTTCTTGGAACTTTTTGAGAGAATATACACATCGCCAAAACAGGATAAGGATTTCAAGGAATTTTCAATAGGATGTTGCCATGGATGGAAATGCCAACCAAGCTGGCGATTTTAGACCCCGGGGTACGTCAGTGTCCCGGGGTTTTTTATTGGATTCAGCTCTCTGCCGAGCTGCAATTCTGATACAGGCGGACAATATCCGCCCACCCGTACCGCTTACATACGCTGCTTAGCCTTTTGCAGCCCGTTTACGCTCATTCTCGGTTAAATACTTCTTGCGCAGGCGGATTGATTTTGGCGTCACTTCTACCAGCTCATCCTCATCAATAAACTCCAACGCCTGCTCTAAAGTCATTTTTTGAATCGGGGTTAAAATCAGGTTTTCATCCGTACCTGCGGCGCGAATATTCGTCAGCTGCTTAGCCTTGGTCGGGTTAACAACCAGATCATTAGCGCGCGAATGGATGCCCACCAGCATGCCTTCATACACTTCATCGGCATGAACCAGGAACAGCTCGCCGCGCTCCTGCAAAGCGAACAACCCATAAGCCAATGCCTTGCCCTGTGTCATGGAAACCATCACGCCGCGCTTGCGCATGCCCAGTTCGCCTTTTTTCACTGGACCGTAGTGGTCAAACACGTGGTACAACAAACCTGAACCTGAGGTAGCAGTCATAAACTCGGTCTGAAAACCGATCAGCCCGCGCGACGGTATCATGTATTCCAGACGAATACGGCCTTTACCGTCCGGCACCATGTTCAGCAGGTCGCCTTTACGTTCGCCCATTTTTTCCATGATGGAACCTTGATGGATTTCTTCCACCTCAATCGTCACCATTTCAAAAGGCTCGCAAATTTCACCGTCGATTTCTTTCATAATCACTTCAGGCCGGGAAACACCCAGCTCGAAGCCTTCGCGGCGCATATTTTCAATCAGGACCGATAAATGCAATTCGCCGCGCCCGGATACCTTAAACTTATCCGGATCAGCCGTGTCTTCAACTCTCAGCGCCACGTTATGCTGCAATTCTTTTTCCAGACGGTCGCGGATCTGCCGCGAAGTCACAAATTTGCCTTCCTTACCGGCAAAGGGTGAGTTATTGACCTGAAAAGTCATTGTCACTGTCGGCTCATCGACTGTTAACGGCGGCAATGCTTCTACTGCCTCAGGATGGCAGATCGTATCGGATATTTCCAGCTTTTCGATACCGGTAAACGCAATAATGTCGCCGGCACGCGCTTCAGGCACTTCAACACGCTCCAGGCCGTGAAAGCCGAAAACCTGCAGCATGCGGCCTTTACGCTCAACGCCTTCCCGATTAAGGATAGTAACAGGCATGTTTGGTTTAATTGTACCGCGCTGGATACGACCGATACCGATGACGCCGACATAAGTATTGTAATCGAGCGTCGTGACCTGCATTTGGAAAGGCCCGTCCAGATCAACGGCCGGCGGACTGACTTTTTCAACAATCGTCTCGAACAACGGCGTCATATCGCCGCCTGAAACCGATACATCAAGGCCGGCATAGCCATTTAACGCCGATGCATAAACAATCGGAAAATCCAATTGCTCATCGGTTGCACCCAACCGGTCGAAAAGATCAAACGTCTGGTCAACCACCCAATCCGGACGTGCGCCGGGGCGGTCAATCTTGTTGATGACCACGATCGGCTTTAAGCCCAAGGCAAAAGCCTTTTGAGTAACGAATCGTGTCTGCGGCATCGGTCCGTCAACAGCATCAACCAGCAACAACACGGAATCAACCATGGACAAGACGCGCTCGACTTCGCCGCCAAAATCGGCGTGGCCGGGAGTGTCGACGATGTTGATGTGATAGTCGTTCCAGTCCAGCGCTGTGTTCTTGGCCAAAATCGTGATGCCACGCTCTTTTTCAAGATCATTAGAGTCCATAATCCGCTCTGAAACCTTGGCATGCGCGGCGAAAGTTCCTGATTGTTGTAGCAGTTTGTCAACCAGCGTCGTTTTACCGTGGTCTACGTGGGCAATAATGGCAATGTTTCTTAATTTCTGGATCACTTTTAAATATACTCTAATGTTTAAATGAACAGGCGCGCGGAATTGAGCACGCTCCGGTTAAAAAAAATCGGGCAGGGAAAAGATGGCGGAGCGCCATCATAACGGCAGTTTAAGAGGATGTCGGACACGCCCGGCTAGCCCAACCTAGACAAGGAAAGGAGATTAACTTTGCTCCCAAGGCAACCCATGGAAGCGCCAACCGCCCAGGTTACCGCGATGCTTGCTCTCATCCAAAGCACCCTCGAAACCGTCGATAATATTGATTAGATGCTGATAACCCGCCTCTTCCAGTGCTTTAGCCGCATCCAGCGAGCGCTGGCCGCTACGGCAAAGCAGTAAAACCGGCGCCTGTCTGTCAGGCACAGCCTTTTCGACTTCGGCAACGAATTGTGGATTAACTTGCCAATCAGGCGCCTCTTTCCAGGGAATATGCACGGCATCTGGCGGATGGCCAACAAATGTATGTTCCATCTTGGTTCTTACATCCACTAATACTGCATGAGCATTCTTTTGCAAGAAATCCCAGCACTGTCTGGGATCTAAATTTTCTATCATCGTTTAACTAAATCTCTATGTATTTCTGGCCGATAAACTGAGCTTCGCCCCTTAATCCCAGATTTTTATTGCCAATTCGACCATTGTCTCTGTAAAAAATTACACGCAACGGTGAAAATAAGTCCAGCAACTCGTTTTCTTCCAACAGATAATCAGGATTATTGGGGCCGTGCCAGCCAGCTTTTTCTCGCGTATAAGTCTGATAAAAAAGCAATCCGGCCGGGCTAAGTGCGTCTATTATCGCATCACTCAAAGCGCGGTCAAGAAATCGGCTCACGACGATAACATCAAATTTCAGATCTGCCAAGCTGTAATGATCGATTTTTTGCTGACGGGCTTCGATACTTAGTCCCTGCTGAGCCGCGTAGGCTGTTAATTTTTCAATCGCAACAGAAGAGATATCCAATGCCGTCACGGCCAATCCCTGTTGCGCTAAGAAGACAGCATTGACGCCCAATCCGCAAGCCAGATCCAGAGCAGTCCCGGCTTCAGGCAGCAAAAATTCATTGTCGGTCAGGACCTGAGCCGGCACACAGGATTCATGCTCCGACTGACTATAAATACGATTCCATTTGCTGACTAATGCATCCATTATTCCGTTCCTGGCATACTGACTCTGTGCTCCAGCCACTCCTGCAGAAAATCCATAAAACTTCTGACCTTGGCCGACAAATATTTTCTATGGGGATAAACCGCATGGATATCCAACGGCGGCAATACGTAATTCTCCAGCACCAGCTTAAGCTTACCTTTTTCTAAATCACTCCCTACGATATAAGTGGGCAGCATAACCAAACCCAGTCCATTAATGGCAGCGATACGAATCGGATGCGCGGCATTGGCTTGCATCCGCCCGGACACATGTATGGTCTTATAGCCGCCTTCATCCTTAAATTCCCATTTATCTCTTGGCGGGATTGCCCAGTTGACCAGACAGCTGTGATGCGCCAGATCTTCCGGCATCTGCGGGATGCCGTATTGTTCCAAGTATTCGGGCGAACCGCAAACCACTAAGGACGAACTGGCCAGCTTCCGGGCCACCATGCTGGTATCCTCCAAGTCGCCAAGATGGATAGCAAGATCAATCCCTTCATCAATCAAATCACCCGGACTGCCTTGCAAAATCATATCGACGTTTAATTCCGGATGTATTTTAAGAAACTCGGCCAAGGCGCGGGAAATATGTGTTGCGCCAATCACTGGCGGGGCACTGATTTTTAAGACGCCTCGCGGCTCAGTCTGCAGATGCGTTACAGCCGCTTCCATCTCTTCGACATCACCGAGCACCTGCTGGCAGCGTTCCAGATATTGAGCCCCCACCTCAGTCAGGCTCAAACTGCGCGTAGTCCGGTTGAATAAGCGTGTGCCCAGATTACTCTCCAGCTGCATGATGTGTTTGGTTGCCATCGCCCGTGAAATCCCCAGATCACGCGCACCGCCAGCGAAACTTCCTGCCTTTGCCACGCGAACAAAGACATTCATGCTGGTTAATTTATCCACTGCATCTCCTCTTCATCTTAAAAAATAGCCAATTTCGAGTTCTGTTTTTACTATTGAAATACGCTGTCACTTTTCCTGAATATTAATGGTTGACAATAATTCAAAAATAAGATGCCATAATTATTTCTTATTAAGAAACAATAAATTTATTATTTGTCATATTGTATCCAATAAATATCCTCTGTATAGTGCGTGTCAATTGACAGATAAATAAATCGGTCATGCTTAAGCTCATTATTTTAGCTTTCAATAAAAAGCCTGAGCCGTAAAGCTGCCGACCTCGGTCATCCTCCTTATCTTTTTGTAATTGCTGCAACTTGCAGAAATATTGCAATAAGAGTCAAATTGAACAGTTAAGCTCAGCAGGATTAACTACACACTCCTAGTGTTATACCTACAAGCAGATCCTCCTCATAACACTCTGCTTGATTTTTTGCCTCCCTCCGCTAACGCGAAGGGAGGTTTTTTTTGCCTATGGATTAGCCGGCATCAAATCATGCAGCACAATATCTTCCCTGGCTTGATACTCCGGAGCCTCGGCCTGGTATTCGGGCACAAGGCTTCGCAAAACCCTTAAAATCTCAGTTTCATTATCCTGCTGACAGGCCTGAACCAGCTTTTCAATATGCGTTGTCCACAAAACTTCGTCATATAGCCGCGCATTAGCCAATAATAATTTTTCGTAACCCGTTGACCTGAGCTGCTCGTGCTCATGAAATAATTCCTCGTGCAATTTCTCACCGGGCCTTAAGCCTACGTATTTAATGGCTATATCCTCTCCGACCCGCTTGCCGCTCAAACGAATCATTTGTTCGGCCAGATAGGCAATCCTTATAGGCTCGCCCATATCCAGGACAAAAACCTCGCCGCCTTTGCCGGCGACTTCAGCCTGCATAATCAACTGGCAGGCTTCCGGAATCGTCATGAAATAACGCGTAATATCAGGATGAGTGACCGTGACCGGCCCGCCGGCTTTGATTTGCGCCCTGAACAAGGGCACGACACTGCCGGCGGAATCCAGTACGTTGCCGAAGCGCACGGTCATGAAACGCGTGCCGCCGCGACTGTTCAGATTCTGGCAGAGTATCTCGGCCGCCCTTTTGGTCGCGCCCATGACATTGGTCGGATTCACGGCCTTGTCGGTGGAGATCAGGACAAAGCGCTCAATACCGGCCGCGATCGCCTCTTCGGCAACCGTCTTGGTACCGATTACGTTATTATGCACAGCCTCCCGCACCTGATTTTCCAGTAGCGGCACATGCTTATAAGCGGCGGCATGGAAAATAACATCGGGCTTTAATTTCTGAATAATGCGGCGCACCGACAACCTGTCGGTAACATCTCCTAAAACAGCCTTAAGCGTTATTTCAGGGTGAGACGCTCTTAAGTCAGCGTCTATTTTGTACAAATTAAATTCCGACTGGTCGAAAACAATAAGCCTGGCCGGATTGACTCTGGCCAGCTGCTTGCAGAGCTCCGAGCCGATCGATCCGCCGCCGCCGGTCACCATGATGCTTTTACCGCGAAGATTGTCGGCAATCAACTGCCAATCCAGATGAATCGGATCGCGGCCTAAAATATCCTCAATCGAAACATCGCGCAGGCTGTCGCGCGAAATCCTGCCCGACAACAAATCCTTAACCGACGGCAAGGTTTGAAAAGGCAGCTCGCACAGTTCGCATGTCTCGATAATGCGCCGCATTTGACTGTCTGTTGCGGAAGGAATGGCGATCAGTACCGTCTCAATATCCAGTTTCTTGACAAATACCGGCAATTGTTCGATATCGCCGACAACCCGGATGCCTCTAATTTCCCTTTTCCACTTATGACGGTCATCATCGACAAAGGCGACCGGCACATAGCCGGAATTGGTTTCACCCAATAAATCCCTGACCAGCATTTCTCCCGCTGCGCCGGCGCCGACAATCAAGGCCCTCTTGCCTGAGCGCTCCATCAAGATATTCTCTTTCCAGAATCGATAGCAGAAGCGGGGCACGCTCAACAACAGCAACAATAAAAACAAATACAGCGGCGGTACGGCGCGCGGCACGCCTTCGACGCGATTGTACAAAAAGAAACTCAAGGCAATCAGGCCTATGCCGATCATGACCGCTTTCGTGATCCGGATTAAATCCGGCATGGAAGCAAAACGCCAAACGCCGCGATACAAGCCTAGAAACCAGAAGACAACGCCCTGGATGGCAATAACGTAAGGCAAATCCTGCTTGATATCCTGCCAGTACCTATCGGGAATGACATCCAGGTTAAAACGCAGCCAGTACGCGCCAAACCAAGCCAAAGCCACCATGGCCAGATCATGGATGAAAATAGTCGTGCGGGAGCGGAATTTAAATTTCACGAATTGGAATAGGCCTGTCGCGAAGAAAAAGAACATCATGCAAACGTTACAGTATACCAAAATAGCATTGGCTCATGCGTTGCCTGCTTCAAACTTAACAGTAACATAAATCAGCGGCAAATAGGCTATTATTAAACTTGGCAATGCATAGGCCGGATATCTGAACACGGCTGACGCAACCGGCAGCAGCCAGAACAAATTAATGGCCCACACAGCCAGAATCACTTTCAAATGGCCATAGCGTTTTGCGGCATGCTGATAGGCATGAGAGCAATGCGCCTCATACCATTTCTGCCCACCGATATAACGGCGCACCAGAGTCACGGTGGCATCCGTTATAAATACCGCGAACAGAATCAGCCCGACATAAACATAGATGGGCTCCTGATGGCCGGCCATTAAAGTCAACAGCCCCAATACAAACCCCAGAAAGCCGCTGCCGACATCGCCCATAAAAATTTTCGCCCGCGGCCAGTTCCACAACAAGAAACCCAGAGAAGCGAAACACAACGAAAGGGCAATAAGCGCAAGCTCATAATCGATAAAGCTCAGAAAGCCGGCCAGAGCCCCTGATATAAATACGGCTTCGGAAGCGGCGATCCCGTCAATGCCATCCATAAAATTGAACAGATTAAGCAGCCAGACCAGATAAGCCATGCCCAACGCGTAACCGAGAATACCCAGTTCAATGCGCCAGTCGCCCATGACTAATAAGGGAAATCCCTGTACCCAACCAAGCGCAATTACCGCCGCGGCCATATGGACCAGGAAGCGCCAGCGGGCCGCTATGTGCCGATGATCATCCCAGAAGCCGATGCCGGCCACCAACAGAGCGGCTGTTAAAGCCAGAAATCCGGCCAGATCGAGACTGCCGCCAAGAAACAGCATCAAGGAAGCCGCGGTAAAGGCCACAACGATGCCTAAACCGCCGCCTCTGGGAGTAGGCATCTGGTGAGAACTGCGCTGGTTCGGAATATCCAGAAGATTCTTCAACGCATAAGCTTTGATGAAATAAACGCTCAGCCACGACAGCGATAATGCGCCAATTGACAGTAAAATAGTAAGCATGCAGTGTTTTATTGCTTCTGCGCCATGAACCAGGCCACCGTTTTTCTGACCTCTTCATCCACTGAATATGGCGGCATCCATTGCAATTTATTACAGGTTTGCTGAATATCAACTTGCAACGAATCACAGAGCCGGTCTATCTCGGACTTTTTACCGACTATCTTGCCTAATCCGTATAACCAGCCTAGCGGCAGCGAGAACAATCGTGCCGACTGCCGCATATGAGCCGCCATCATCCTGATCAGATCAAGCGTAGACAGATCATGACCGTCGGAGACCAGAAAGACCTGGCCATCGGCACCGGGATGATCAATACAAGTCTTTATCAAATCACACAGATTGTCGACGCTGACCATGCTGCGCTTGTTGCTGACCTTGCCCAGCGGCAAGGGGCATCCTGAACTGACCAGTTTCAATAAACGCAAAAAATTGCCTTTAACGCCAGGCCCATAAGCCAAAGGCGGGCGGATAATGACGATTTCCAAACCGGTCTCTGCACTGACTTTTCTTAAGGCCTGCTCGGCTTCCCATTTGGATAAGCCGTAGGAGTCCCGAGGAATCGCATTATCATCGGCAGAAAAGGCCCTGTCAGTCTGATCGCCGTTTACTTTAATCGAGCTTAAATAAATGAAGCGCCTGACGCCATGCGCCGCAGCCTGCCGGGCAAGGTTTTCGGTGCCCGCCACATTGACTTCGCGAAAAGCCCGTAGTGAATCAACCACCGTTTCCTTCATGACATGCACGCGCGCGGCCAGATGCACCACGACATCAACACCCTGCAAAGCGTCCTGCCATGATGTCCCGGCATTGATATCGCCGACCGCAACGGCGGCCGACTGATCGGCGCGAGATGCGGACGAGCGAACTGCGCCTTTCACATCAAAGCCGGCGGCAATAAGCTCCGCCAACAGGATCTTGCCTATGAAGCCATTGGCACCCGTAACTAACACTTTGTTCATGACAATAATTCTTTATATAAAGACAGTGTTTCAGAAATCACTTGCTGCTCGGAAAAGTCGCGCTCGACAATTTTTCGGCCTTGTTTTCCCATTCTTTTTCTGATCTCCGGATTTTGGATCAACCGCGCAAGCGCCTCTGCCAGCGCTCCTATGTCGCGGGCCGGCACCAGCAATCCGTTAATGCCGTGTTTTACTATCTCGCGGCATCCGGGCATATCAGTCGCCACAATCGCTCTTTCGCAGGAAGCGGCTTCGATCAAAATGCGCGGCACGCCTTCACCGTAAAAAGTCGGCAGGACCACAATATTGGCTTGCGCAAGCAGATTGGGCATATTTTTTTCCGTACCCAACCATTGTATCGCCCCTTCCCGGCTCCAGGCTTTCAAAGTCTGCTCATCAATGGCATTGACCGTTGAATTATCAATAATGCCGGCGACCTGTATCACAAAATTCAAGCCCTGACTGCGCAGGCGTCTTGCCGCCTCAACCAAATCGCCCAGCCCTTTATCCCATAATAGCCGGGCTGCGAACAAAATAACGGGCGCGTCGGTTTCATGTTCAGCGACCGGCTCATAAATATCCGGATCCACGCCGGCCCCGAGAATGGTTACGGCTTCGTGACTGTCGCATAGCCCGGTATTGATGAAATAGGCCCTGTCCTCACTGTTTTCAAACACTATCCTGCGATTGACGTCTTTTCTTTTTGACGCTTTATAAAGCAGCCTGATAATAGGCTTTATCAATTTGGTCGACAGGGATGTGCCTGAAAAAATAATGCCTGTTCCGGTAATGCTTAATAGGTAAGGAACTTTTAATAGATAAAAAATCAAGCCGACATAAATATTGGGCTTGATGGTAATGGCATGAATGACGTCAGGGGAAATGGATTTAAGCAGCCGGTAAAGCTCGATCAGCCCTTGTAAATTAAAAAAAGGATTCAATGACTTACGGTCGATATTCCATTGATGGCAAGTAAATCCGTATTGGCTGAAGCTGTCAATCAACCGAGGGTCCGTCATGCCCATCACCAGATGCACCTCAGCCCCGGCGTTTAAAGTCGCAAGCGCGCGTTGGAGCCAGTGCAGCTCAAAATACCAGTCTACGTTAATAACGTAGACGAAGACGGGGGCTTTCTTAAGACTATGCAAGACAGATCTCAGTTATAGGCGCATGCCTGATAAAACCGCAGGTTTTCAGCATTCATGCGCATTGCAGCGCTCGCGGATAAAAACAATAACATGATCAGCTCCCTATCATCAGCAATAAACTGATAGAGAAAAAATCCCTCGGGCGCTGACTGCAAATCGATTCATTTAAAAATAGCATTTTAATTTTTGCCATTAGAGTTGCCGTTATCAGAAACATGGGTTATCAACTTATTTTAGCTGTATCATTCAATAAGCCGCCAGAAGCCTTCAACAAGTTTGACACCTGTCTTTTTTGCACTTTATGCCGGCTTATTGCCGGCTAAAAACGTTTTTACTGGCCTTTCCAGCACTCCAAGCCGCTAATAAAATTCCATACAGTGGCTGTCAAAAAGACCTCTGTCGAAAAATAACTCCGTACTGCATACTGAATAATAAAATTCAGCCGTCAGTCAGGCATCAGAATATTATCAAGGATAGGCAGTCGTTTAATCAACAAATTACCGGCTTTTTGGATAACAACAATCATAAAACCCTGCCGCTATATTTTCTGCCAAAGAATGGCCAGGCAGAGCTGGCTGGTCAGGAAACCAGGCCGATACCTGGATTTCCGCCTGACTGTAACGATGCATCAGACGTCAATGCACGCTGTTTAAGATCAATTGCAATTTTAGAATGAGGCTGTCGGATTTTTTTTGCATGTATAGCGGCATTTCAATCGCGTAACGTATTCTCTTTAATAATCCGGCCTGCCGATAAACTATAAACGCCGAAATCAAATGCGAGTCTTCAGTGCTTAGCTCGTTTTTATAGCGTTCAAGAAATTCCCTGGCCTGGGCAATTCTGGAATTTTTCTTCCGATACAGAAAAAACCGTTTAATTCTACCCCGCCACAAAGCGAAGCCGTTCTTTGCGCCGACCACATTGCCGCCATGCTGCCTATACAGCATAGAGGGTTCCCGGTCATAAATAACTTGCCCGAAGCAGACGGCCACCAGATAGACCCACCAGTCATGCATGATCAAATTTTTTGTATTGACCTGGTGTATTTTTAGGGCGGTCAATAGACTCCCGTTCATAACTACTGTGCAGCCAGTCGTGATATTTTGCACAATAGCGTTTTTGAAGCTTATCTCTTTTTCAGGCGGCAAAGATTGCCAGAGAAAATCTCCATTTTCATCAACGGCCTTATAACAGGAACAGTACATGACCGGTTTTGATGCATCCTTTAGCCGGTCAACTGCCCGGATAAGCTTGTCCGGCAGCCAGATGTCGTCCTGGTCGGCGAAAGCGACAAACTCGGCATCCGGCGGAATTTTCCTGAGCAAAGCAAAAAAACTGTTGATGACGCCGATGTTGTCGCCATACTCAACTTCGATATGAGCATGGCTTTGGGCAAAGGATGCCAATATGGCCCTGGTTCCATCGCTTGATCCGTCATCGCGTATATAGAGTTTGATTGATACCGACTGTTGCGCAAGAATGGATTCAAGCTGTTCGGATAGAAATTGCTCGCCATTATAGGTCGAGAGAATAACATAGACTTCGTTCATAGTCGTATTCACGGGTTTTCTTTCTGTTCGAGTCGTGATAAGGCATGGCTATCACCGTTATTGTGCGTTATTGGCCTTTTTTGCGTTCTTTCAGGCAAGGCGGAAAACTCGTTTTCAGCCAGCCTGTTTTAATGCGCGCATCAGCGCAATATGCAATCCAACCGCGTTTAATAATTGATAAGCGACGATTCCGATTGCGATGCCGACAATACCGATTGCATTGAACGCCAGCACTTTTATGCCGGCACAAATGAAAAAATTGACCATCGCAAGCCTGACTACCACGCTCGTCCGGCCCAATGCGTAAAGACAACTGACCGCCATTTGGCCCGCTACGCCTGCGACCAGCATGCCGCCCATCACCATCATAAGCTGCCACAGCACATCGATTTGCCCGGCGCCGAATTTCCCATAGCCGACCAGCAAAGTCAGCGCCCATTTCCCGCATAGGGCGAAAATACCCCATACAGCCAGCGCCATTATTCCGGTCAGCAGCAGCTTCCGTCGATAATTTTGCCTAAGCAGGAACGTATCGTTTGATTTCATACTCCTTGCTGCAAATGCCAGCAAAGGCATGGCGAATACTGTATTGGTAAGCGCCAAAAATATCCCGTAG
>CAYPJI010000003.1:13504-25162 GCA_964411045.1 uncultured Methylobacter sp.
CTGGTCGCCGAAGGTCAGCAGGCTGATACTGCCCGCGGAGCCGAATGAGGCCAGGTAACGGTCAACGACCGGGCCGCTTTTGTTGATTAATTCGCCATACAGCAAAGCGCGCATGCGTTGCCAGACCATGTTGGTCAGCGTCCGGTCGTACCTCGAATGAGCGCGCCAATCGACCCATTTGAACAGCATAACAGCCCATAATGCCCAACGCATGACAGCGCCCCAAGCGACCGATACGATGCCATAAACGGGCATTGCATAAAATACGCCGGCCAGCACGACCATACCGGCAATAAATTGTGACAATTCCGGATAAATAAACCGTTGCTCGGCATGATAAGCCGATGTCAACACCGTCGTCAGTCCGCCAAAAACCAGGGTAGCTGACATCACCTCAGCCATTTCAATCGCCCGATCGAGCGCTTGCTTCGAAAGTCCAGGCGACAATAGCGGAACCCACAGATAAGCCGACAAGCTCAACATGGCAGCTATAACCGCAAAGGCAAGAAACGACTGTAACAGCAAAGATTTTACGTTCGCAGTCAAATTTTCCCCGGCCAACCCTATCAGCAAAGGCACCAATACTCTGATCAGGATATCGCTGAAAATTGTCAGAGGAATTAAGGTCAGCATCTGCGCCGAAAAATAAGCATCGGTATCGGCGCCTGGGCCGATATAGACCAAAACCAGCCACTGGATGGCCATGGCAATAGCCAGATTCAGAGCGGTCAATCCACCCAGCGAAAAGACAAATTTCATTGCTATTTAAGACGTTATACCAAGAATTGGACTATTTTCAGGCTGAATGGATAACATCCATTCGTATATGATGACTGCCATGCCTGGCCCGAATAGCGGCTATGGGTACGCCGAAGTTTGGCAAAGCCAGCGATCCAGAGCAAGCGCAACGCTTGGATTGATAACCCGTTGAGCCGTCAGCCTTTGCTATCTAAAAAACCTCTGGGCTTAAACCCCAGATCCTGTGCCGCCTCTTCATGATCGAAAACCATATCCTGATTCATGCGAGACGCCATTTCAACGGTCAGCGACTTGAATCGGGGCAAGATCCGCAAAAACATAACGGCATATTGAAACACGCCTAATGGCAGCGACAACAAAACAGGCGGTTTTCCGATTGATAAAAATATGCGCTCAACCATTGCCCGGTAAGTCATCCGTTCTTTACCCGACACAACATAAGCGCGGTTTAGCGCCCGCTCTGAAAAAAGCGCCGAACAACAGGCATCAACGACATCCTCAACATGCACCGGCTGCCGCTTGCCTATGGCTTTGCCAAGCAAGGGAAAAAAGCCGAAGCGCTCGATAAAATGCGCTATCCTGGCAACATTCCTGTCCTTGCCATAGCCATAGATCATGGTCGGCTGGATAATGACCCATTCCACGCCTTGTTTTTCAGCCCAAACTTTCAAGCTTTCCTCACCGCTGATCAGATGCTCGGCAAGCGCCTGCTCCGAAGCATCCCTGGATGTCTTTTTGGTAAAGCGACTGGTTGAACTCAACGCCACGATACGGCGAGTGCCATAGGCTTCCAGCATCGGAAACAACGCTGGCAAAGTCCAGATAGGTCCCAGGCTGACCCAATTTTCAATTGTTCGCGTTTCAGCAGAATAAGGCGTAGCCAACGGATCGGCCGCGCTCTCACCTAAAACACGCCAACTTAGTTTTGATGCATGACGATCAGGGCTGATTTTCTGAGGTTTGCGCGAAAATGCCGTCATCTCAACATCCAATTCGGCCAATCTATCCAGGAGACATTCTCCGACAAAGCTGGTCGCACCAATAATCCCTACTTGCTGTTTATCCATTCAACAACCTCAGACGATGCACAATATGACAACTGGTAAAATAAACGACCAGCATGCTGAACCGCAGGCCGATACCGGCGCCGACCAGCCACATTAAAGGCCTTGGATACTGATGACTGAAAAACTTACGGTAAAAGCGCATCATGCCTTTATGCTTGTGCCATTCCACAAATATGGGGCGCGAGCGGCTACACATGCCCTTGTGATGAACCACATGCGCATCCGGCACAAATAGAATCTTCCATTTTTTCTGACGAAAGCGCATGCACCAGTCCAGATCTTCGCAATGCAGGAAATACGCCTCATCCCACAACCCGACCTCTTCAGCCGCTTTGCGTTTGACCAGCATGCAAGCCCCGGAAATGGCTTCTATTTCGACAGGATGAACCGGCAACGGCTGCTTATTCAGATGGAAATCAAAAAATAGTTTTGGCCAGCGGTGCTCAAATCGAGATAAACCGAAGGCTCTTACAAAAGAACGCCAAGGCGTGGGAATGGCCCGCCTTCCGCCGCCCTGCTCCTTGCCATCGGGATCAATCAGCAATCCGCCGGCCATACCGGCCTCGTCACACTCATGAAACACATCCAGCATGACTTGAATGGCATCGGGACTGAGTTCACAGTCCGGATTAAGAAACAATATGTAGTCGCCTTTGGCAGCCCGCATTCCGATATTGCAAGCCGCGGCAAATCCCAGATTCTGTGAATTCCGGATAACCTTGACAGCGCCCGGCAACTCATCCTGGGCGCTCAAGTTCACCAGGCTTTGGTCGGAGGAAGCATTATCCACAACAATGATTTCCCCGACTTGACCAACCGCGGAACGGATACAGCTCAAAAGCATATCGCCCGCATTATAATTGACAGTCACCAGGGTCACAGCATCAAGTTGTTTACTCATCGACCTCGAACTTCTCTCCGCTGCATTGTCTTGCAGGAATAATTTGATTATTTAATTAATTGTCAAATCTTGCACACTGATGCAGTGAGCTTAGATTGATTAGGGCATCACCATTATTGAAATAGTAGCCACTTTACCCACAGAATAACTTTGCCCTATCTGTGCAATTGTGGAGTATATCACTGCCATTAAATTAGAGACTATCAGGACTTATGCATTTTGCTCCACCGGAATGCCTGCCCCTATAGTTGTGTAGCGGCAGTAAATAAACGACATCCCGCAGATCAAAGTACATCGGCAAAGCCCTTTCTAGTCCTTTGAAACCAGATATAACCTGCCCAGGCTATAACGCTAGCGACTAACATATAAACGCCCAAGCTGGTCCAATCGGGCAATCGTCCCCAAATGAGCACATCGCGCGACTGCTCGATAATAAAAGTGAGCGGATTGGCCATGATGACGGGACGGTATTGTTCCGGCAAGGCCGTAACAGGAAAAAACACCGGAGATAAAAACATCATTACCGTAGTAATGATGCCGATGGTTTGCCCCACATCCCGAAGAAATACCCCCAGGGAAGCGAGCATCCAGGCAAGGCCCAGGGCGAGGATAACCAGAGGCAGCAATACGAATGGAATGAAAATTACCGTCCAGTGCAGATAGCCGTTAAATATAACAAACGCGGCAACCAGCACGCTCAAACTGACCAGGCTGTGAAACAGCGCGCCTCCCATGCTGACAATAGGCAATATCTCCAGCGGAAACACCACCTTTTTGACATAATTGGCATTGGCCAGAATCAAGCCAGGCGCGCGGTTGAGCACTTCGGCAAACAGCCCATGCACAATCATGCCGACAAACAACACCACGGCAAACTGGGTTTTGGTTTCCTCCGCGCCTCCCACGCCCCAGCGGGCTTTAAAGACAACCGAGAAAACAAAGGTATATACCACCAGCATGAACACGGGATTGAGAAACGACCAGAACAGTCCCATGACAGAACCTTTATAGCGCCCGACTACTTCGCGCACGGTCATTTGCCTGATAAGCTGCCGGTTACACCATAGGCTTCGTGCCAGCGCCTTGGGTGATGCGGATTGCACGGCATATGGATTCATGGGCATGTACCGGTTTGTTTCAAAGGTATGGCCTGAATCAAGCAGATGATACCGTTGATTGTAAATTCAATACCCAGATCCGCCGCCTGACTGCCGGTATTGTGGTTGAAACCTTGATAAAATGACATGTAGTTCTCTTGGTGGATGTCTGACACTTACCCTGCCTAGATTATTTTAGATTGTGCCTCTGGTTTCGCGTAAACCACTTCGGCCAGCAATTTCTTATACAACTGAACATATTGTTCGCCCATTCTTTTCCCGGTAAACAATTTTTCATATCTTTCTCGTGCCGCTTGTCCCATGCGTTTAGCCAGCTGCTCATCCTGATCCAGTTTTTCCATAGCCTCGCGTAACCGTCTTGAATCGGATGGCGGCACTACAAAACCCGTTTCCTTATCACTATTGACATAGCTGGTGCCTGTGCCGATTTCCGCAGAAATTAGAGGCTTGCCAAACATGGCTCCTTCCAGCAAAGTGACGCCAAAGGCTTCCGAGCGTAGATAAGAAGGAAAAACAATCGCTCTTGATAATCGAATCAGCGCGACTTTTTCTTCATCGCTGACGTAGCCCAGAAACTGGACATTTTCTAAATCCAGTTCACTGGCCTGCTGCCGCAATTCATCCTCTATCGGTCCCGAACCGACAATGACGACCCGCAATTCAGTATTTTTAATGGCTTCAAGCAGAATACGCAGCCCTTTGTAATAACGAAGCACGCCTATAAACAAAAAGAAACCTTCCCCGCATTGCGCCCGAACGGATTCCAGCTGTTCGGCATCTACAACCGGATAGCTGGCGTCATCCAATCCGATAGGAATAATCTCCACTTTTTCGGAAAAAGTCCCCAGGACATCACTCGTTGCAAAGTAATTGGGCGAGGTTGAAACGATACAGTCAACATGCGTGAGAAAATACTGCTTTAAAGGGCGATATAATGTTAACCACCCCTTCTGCCTGACGATATCGGAATGATAAGTAACAATCGAGGGCTTCTTGACCTGTCCTAACAAATGAAGCAAGTCGGCAAAAGGCCAGGGAAAATGATAATGCACAATATCCGCCCATTCCACCAATTGCTTGAAGCCTGACAATGCACCGACAGACACACTGCATGAAGCAATTTCAAAGGTCCGGTTAAAACGATAAACATCGGCCTCTTTTCGCGATATAACAGATTGCCCCGATTGCGGACTTAGGGTAAAAACCCTGCTTTCCACATTATGACATTTGGTATTACAGCAGATCTGCCGAATAACTTCTTCCAGACCGCCCTGGGTATCGGGAAAATAAGTTCTATAAACATGAAGAACTTTCATTAAAACGCCTGTTGCAATCGATTAACTCGCAAAAATGGAAACCGGTGACAGCTACTTATGTAAATGTAGTGCAGATAGCCAATATTATATAGTCATAGCCTATCACATCCCTGTGCCAGATCAGCAACTGCTTTTTTCATTACGGTATTTCGGCAACTGTTCCTACGTTATCAGGACTTACGCAGTTTGCCTGTTCAACCGCCGAAACAAGTAGTTTTAAAACTTGTGGGGGCGACTTTAGTCGCCTTTTATCTGAATGGGCGACTGCCAACAGTAGGCGCTTTAGGCGAAGTCGCCCCCACAGGTTTGCGTAAGTCCTGGTTATTTTGGAAACTAAGATCTGGCACTGATTGCTTCACGGTAAACTGCAACAGTTTCTTCGGCGCAACGCTGCCAACTGAATCCTGCGGCCCGGGCCAGTCCTTTTTCAATCGAACTGTTACGCCAGATGTCGTCTTCCAGTCCTGTTGCGATCAATCGCGACAGACTATCCACATCCATTGCCTCGCACATCCCGGCTGCGTCGCCCGCGACCTCGGGCAAGGAAGAAGATTTTGAGCAGACCACGGGCACTCCGGAAGCCATCGCCTCCAGTATCGGCAAGCCAAAGCCCTCATACAGCGAAGGAAATGCAAACAGACGGGCACCGGCATAAAGCAAAGGCAAATCCTCGGCAGGCACATAGCCTAAATAACGTACCCAGCCTTCACGGCTGGCCGCCTTGATGCGTTCATGCAGTTTTTCGCTTTGCCAGCCTTGATAGCCCGTCATGACCAATGGCCATCGCTGCCGCAAGTTCAGAGGCAGTAACCCATAAGCATCGAGCAGGACATCCAGATTCTTACGGGGCTCTATGGTTCCTGCAAAAAGCGTATACCCACCCATGGTTAAACCATAGCGAACACCTGTTGCAGACCATTCGGCCTGATTGCGAGGATAAAACTCCGGACTGCTGGCCAACGATATGCTGCGCGACTTCCTGCCGGGTAAATTCGGAATCCGTAATCAACATGTCGGCCCTGCGCAACGAAAGCACAATCTGTTTTTGCATGAACCGTACACGCTCCGGCGGATGGCAGTGAGACCAACTATACACCGACAGATCATGAAAAGTGCTGACATTGACGCCGGCAAACCCGGGCAGATAGTAATTAGGCCCATGAAAGACAAAATCCTCAAACCCAAGCAAAGCGCGCTGCCTTCTCCAGTTCCTGAAACCACTGGCCAGATCCACTACTGCGTGACTTTTCAGCAGATGCTTTTTTAACTGCCTGCTCAGCGACGTTCTGCCATCGTCAACACACTCTGCCGCCGCAGGCAGAGACGGCACAAAACGGGATCCGGACAGCAGCCTCAGATCACTGACACCGTCCAGCTTAGCAAGGTGGCGCACTAATTCAAAGGTATAACGCCCAATGCCTGTTAGAGGGAATCGCACCGGGTCAATCGATACAATAACCTTCATCAACTTTCGACCAACATCCAGCGCAGCGTATCAACCAAGTCCGGCGATGAAATATCGCCTACAACACTGACCAGCTTTGCCGGACTGCCGCATAAACGGTGAATCTCATTGCTGCGAACAAAGGCCGGGTTTACGTTGACCTGTAATTGATGACCCGTGATCTGGCCCAATAGCTCAATCACGGATTTGAGCGTTACCGGCTTGCCGGAGCAGATGTTGTAAACCTCGCCGGGAATGGCCTTCTGCAACAATCGCAAATAGGCTTCGCAGACAAAACGTACATCGTTAAATTCACGCTCCACGTCAAGATTGCCTAATTCGACCGCCTCTGTCCGCTGCGCAAAATGCGCGACCAATTTAGGAATTACGAATGACTTGTCCTGCCATGGACCGGTATAGTTAAAAGGCCGCGTAAAAAACAACGGCAGCCTATCCAGATATGTTCTGGCCATGTACTCCATGGCCAACTTACTCATAGCATAGTGATTGACCGGCGCTGGCGGTTGCTCTTCCGTAATAGGTGATTGTTGGCAATTGCCATACACATTAGCACTGCTAGCGATCAAAATGCTACAAGGCGGCTGTTCAAGGGCGGTCAAGGCTTCCAGCAGATTCAGCGTACCAATCACATTGACATCATAGAACGCACTGGCGTCAGCTCGTCCCACAAAGCTGATAGCAGCCAAGTGAACGACAGCTTCCGGTGCAACCTGGAGGACTTGCTGTCGCACTGCTTCACGATCTTTGAGATCCGCTTGCAGAGTAATAACCTCGTGCCCACAGTCACGGGCAGCCTTGACAAAGTGCTGCCCGGTAAAACCTTGTCCGCCAGTGACCAGCAGCCTCAAAATGAGAACCCCTGTGTATTGCGGCGCAGATCAGCCTCCACCATCATCTGACACAACTGCTCCAGCGTGGTTTTAGGCACCCAGTCCAGCTTAGCTTTGGCCTTGGCCGGATTGCCGATCAGCAAGTCCACTTCGGCAGGGCGATAGAATCTGGGGTTAACGCGCACCACTGTTTGTCCTACTTGCAACGCCTTCTCGCCTTGGGCGGAGTTAGAGTGAATAGCTGCAATCACAGCATATTCCTCATCGCCCTGGCCTTTAAATTCAAGTTCTACGCCAATCGCCTTGAACGCCATGCGTACAAAATCACGCACGGTTTCCGTGCGGTTGGTCGCCAGCACGAATGTATCGGGCTCATTGGCCTGCAATATACGCCACATGCCTTCCACGTATTCCTTTGCAAAGCCCCAATCGCGCTTGGCATCCATATTGCCGAGTTCCAGAATATCCAGCTTGCCCAGGCTGATCTTGGCTACTGAATCGGTGATCTTGCGCGTAACGAACTCGCGGCCGCGCAAAGGACTTTCATGATTGAACAAAATGCCGCTCGAACCAAAAATATCATAACTTTCGCGGTAGTTCACCGTCATCCAGTGCGCATAGAGCTTGGCCACGCCATAAGGGCTGCGCGGGTAAAACGGGGTATCTTCCACCTGAGGAATGGCCTGAACCTTGCCGAACATCTCGGATGTGGACGCTTGATAAAACCGGATCTTCGGATTAACCAGACGAATGGCTTCCAATAAATTCAGGGCGCCGATGCCGGTAATCTGTGCCGTGGCGCTGGGCTGTTCAAAGCTTACACCTACAAAGCTCTGTGCCGCCAGGTTGTAGATTTCATCCGGCTGTACCTTCTGTATCAACGATATACTGGATCCCAAATCCGTCAGATCGTATTCCACCAGATGCAAATTGGGATGGTTCTGGATACCCAGCTCTTCTATGCGCCAAAAATTAACGGAACTGGTGCGACGGTAAGTGCCGTAGACCGTATAGCCTTTTCCGAGCAGAAGCTCTGATAGGTAAGCGCCGTCTTGGCCAGTAATGCCTGTAATGATAGCTTTTTTCAATTTAATATCCCCTTATTTTTCAAAATACTTGTGTTGTTAGGCAGAATGGTGGCTAGCAATTGTTGCGCGCTTTGCTGCCAAGTCAGCCAAGACATTCCATCTGACTGTGGGGCTTTATCCTCAGAGTCCAGCTCAAGCCATTGCTTGATAGTAGTTGCTAAGACTGATGGCTCTAACCCACTAAAGTAATAGGCATGTTCACCCGCCACTTCACGAAATACAGGTATGTCCCGTGCAATGATAGGTAGTTTGTGCTGTGCGGATTCAATGAGGGGTAGGCCAAAACCTTCTCCTTCACTAGCGGCAATCAGGCAAGTTGAGGCTGCGTATATTTTTCCCAGATATTCATCACTAATACTATCTAACCAAAATAAATTTTTGCTCAGCCTGGGATGATGATTTAAACGATCTATTAGTGAATCCATCTTCCAGCCTTGTTTGCCAACAATAACCAGATTCGCCTCAATACCTTGCATCCATAATATTTCAAACGCATCGAGTGTTTGAGAGTGCCCTTTGCGAGGTTCTAGTGTGCCTACCATCAAAAAACTTGGATGAGCACTAATTGTATTTAGCACTGCGTTGGCATTATCTGGCATGCCTTTTGATGGCATTGAAGCATTAATATCCGCCCCCAAATGAAACCAATCTATTTTAAAAGGACGCCGATGCCCTGTCCCATTCATTTTGTACCATTCCGCTAATTCATCAGCTACAGCCTTGGATATACACACCGCATCACCAACTTTAGCAATCACACCGAGCCAACTGCAGTGCAAATGCTCCACTCCATCAGGAAATGCCTTAGGTAAAACAATCGGTAAAAGGTCATAAACTGTGAACCAGATTTGCACACCGTGATTCCGCAAGCGCTCGAAGTCTGCTTGGCGGGAAATAACTAGCTGATGAGATAAATCGAGACAAAGAAGCACGTCGCCAGCATAGTAATCAATAATGTCATCTTCTAGAGGGGGCACAGGAAAGCCGAGAAAGCTAAATGTAAAGCGACGCGCATAACGATAACCTGTCTCTGGAGTAGCATAGACTGGCTCCACTCGATAACCCTCTGGCGGATTAGTAAGCAATTTTTTCAGGATACTACGTACTACACGCTGAATGCCACTCTTGGCATCATGCTGTACCAATATCGAGACGTCCACCAACAGTTGATAAGATGCAATACGCGGCGGTACAGCAAGAGCCATTGCTTCAGCCAACGCCTCCCATGATTGCGCTTCCTTGGGCATCAGTTCAAGGCCAGCTATCGCATGGGTCAATGCAGACAAGCCAATTTGCTCTGCGCTATACATTGTCTCTATTGTCTGGGCATACTGATCGGCACATGTTCGAGGAGTATGATGTTCAAGAATAATCTCTCGCGCTCTTACGCCTAGTTGCTGTCGGCGCTCAGGATCAATCCATAGAGTTTCCAGCGCAGCAATCAATTCCGCATCTTCAAATTCATCCGGCAGCTTTAACACCCCATCGTCCGGTAAATCTACCATGCTGCCATTGGCATTGACGATAGTCGGAAGGCCGTAATTCATGCAATCCAATACGGCAGCTGACGTTTCACCACGAGACAATGTGCGCAATTGCACGCCAACATCAGCAGCCTCTAAGTAATAGCGGAAGGTATCGATATCTGCCCAGCCAGTGATACGTATATGATTATTCATGCCGCTTTGACGTATCGTATTGACGAGTTCTGATCCATAATCACCGCCATGATTCTCACCAACAAATACCAGCACGCAATTGACGTTCTTCGCCAGCGCCGAAGCCAGCCACGCATGAAGCAAACGATGATTCAATTTAGTTGGCCCGAGCATGCCAAAACTGCATACTACAAAATCATCATTGCTCAGCTTCAACTTACAGCGTGCTTCCGCTCGATCGATACCGAATTCGGGCACTCGTAAAAGTGGGATGACGGCCCAATCATTAGCTACGTCTTTGCCGTACCATTGAACTGCCAGGCGCCTCGAGTTTTCAGAATGCACAATTACACCCAGCGAGTTCTGAAGCACATCCAGATTGCACGGATAGTGCCAGACTGCTTCCGTATTGTCAGATGCATGGAAATGTTTCTGCACAGCCGAATAACCATGGCTTTGATAAAGAGTCTTTATCCAAGAATCAGGTCGATAACCAGTAAAATCCATGTGAGATATGATGCTCGACAGGAAAAAATCATGCAATACAACGACGCCCGGCACCTCTTCCAGCAAACCAAACATGTGCTGATGGAAGGGAGAATTGCCGAAATGGTATAGCACGCGATCATAAGAGCCAGCGTGCGCCCTAAACCATTCTTCACTGCGCAACGAACAATTGGCCTTGATCCATGGGTTAGATATGGAGTCTTGTGCCACAATCACGTCAATATCATAATGACGCGAGAGCTCGGGCAAAAGCTCGGCACTATAATCACTGATGCCGCTACGTTCCGGCGGTAATGGTGACACATATGTCAGCCTGGGGCGGCGTGCCGTAAGCACCGTATCAGTCAATGAATACCCGATATTCTTAGTGCCCAATGTTTCGAATGCAGCGATTGTCCGCCGAACGAAAGACATCATTGGTAAGCACTTCTTCGAGCTTTCCAGCGATAGACCCGTCACTCATCGGATCAAACAGTGCATCATCCCTGCCAATCACTTCCGGCAAACTGGAGGTATTGGCGCCGATCACTGCTCGCCCACAGGACATGGCTTCCAGTGCCGGCAAGCCAAAGCCTTCATGCCATGATGGAAAGATGAATGCTTTACACAGATTGTAGAGTGCCAGCAAATCTTCTTCAGGCACAAACCCGGTCAGCACTAATTCGTCAGGCTTCAGCCCTTGCTCTCTGGCCAACTTCTCAAGTGCAACTCGACTGCTTGATTGTATAGAGCAGACGATAGCCAATTGATGGGCGGCACGAACCGCTTTTGGCAGAAGCGCATAAGCACGAATGAGGCCTTCTATGTTTTTTCGATGGTCAATACCGCCCGTATACATCACAAATGGCCGGTTTAAGCCATAGCGCTGCCTGATTTCCTCTTCTTTTCTGCTGTCGATTTGCTGTGGCCGAAATTGCTGATCAGCCGCTGTCGAGATATTGACGCATGC
>CAYPJI010000004.1:0-22911 GCA_964411045.1 uncultured Methylobacter sp.
CGGATTTATTGGCCGGAGCTGTCTCGCCGGTCAATTTTTCATCCAGTTTGGCTATCTGCTGCATAGCGTTTCCAAACATATGCTTGAATTTGCCGGTCAATTTGGGCGCCGTTTTATCTTCCAGAGGCTGTGATGCTTGCCGGGCAGGCTCGGCCTGAACGGTTTCTGTCTGAACAGCTTCTATATTGCTTTCAACGAAAACTGGCTGGAGCTCTTCAGTTGCTTTATCGATTGCAGCAGGCTCGCTATCGGTTCTCTCGTCCAGTCTTGCTATTGTTTGCTTGGCGCCGCCAAATATGTGTTTGATTTTGTCGTTTACATTATTGATGTGATTTTCAGAGGGCGCCAAGGACAGTTGTTCGATCTCGACGGGTTCGGCAGGCGCTTCGGCCAAAGGCTCTTCAAATTCAACCGGAGCAGATTGCTGTTCTTCAACAACAGGCGGTTCAATGGGTTCAACTTGTTTGTCTTTTTGCAGTTGTGCAATCAGGACGTTTTGCGCAAATATTTTTTCTTCCAACTGTAATTGCTGTGTTTTAGCATGTGCCCATTCGATTGCCAGCCGCTCTAACTCAGCAAGGCGCGCAAGATTGGCCTGCTGGTTCTGTGCGGTGTCTGAGATTTGCTGTTGCAGCGAGGCATTTTGTTCTCTCAGTCCGGCAAGCTGTTGGGTTTGTGCATCCACCTGGGCTTGCAACGTTTCCAGCAGCGTTTCTTTTTCGGCCAGTTTGGCTGTTTCTGTCTGATAAGCCTGCTGCAGCTCGGTTTTGGTTTGCTGCTCGGCGCGCAAACGTTCGGTTAATTGCGCAATGACGGCGCTGTATTGCTGCCACAAGCCTTCCATCTCAAGCTCACCTTCGGTAGCTGAGGCCGGCCTGTCCAGATTAAAACTGATCGTTAAGGTCCGAAGGCCATCGGTTAACTTCACATTGTGTTCGGTAATGCGTTTTTCGAGATCCAATGCCCGTTGAGTTGCCTTGTTAGCAGCGGCCTCCGATTCTTCCATGCGTGCGGTATTGGCGCTTAGTTCCTCTTGCTGTTTTTGCGCCTGCTGCTGGGCAGCATCAATACTATTTTGGGCTTCTTTTGCTTTGGCACGACTTCTTCTGTTTATAAAGGCAATGCGGATGCTATAAAACAGGGCCGTCAGTAACCAGACAGATGCCGCCAAAGCCGCGGCGTACGCTGCATTATCAAGGGTGAACTGGTACCATTGGAAAAGCAGGTCCTGAATAATCGGTAAATAGGCTTGCATAGCTTGCATAGGAATGATCCTTGATCAAGATAATTAAAATAAGCAAATGATAACCGTAAAAGATAACCTTTACGGGAAACAAATGCCAGCCTGGTCTTAATGAATATTAAAAGAAAAACTGCGATAAAGTTATCGCTGTATTTTGAGCAGAGCGCCGTCAATGTCGGCCGGCTGATTGCAAGCACCCGATGATATGCCTGACGGCAACGGGCGCTTGCTTCAATAGTGTGGCCGTGGCGGCTGGGCGCCGCCACGGCCTAGCGCAAGGCCTGGCTCGACTGAGCCTTACAGAACGCCTTGTGCCAGCATGGCGTCGGCCACTTTTACGAAGCCGGCCACGTTAGCGCCGTCTACATAGCTGAAGCTGCCGTCTTCGCGCTCGCCGTACTGCACGCAGGCCTGGTGAATGCCCTGCATGATTTCCAGCAGACGACGGTCGACTTCTTCGCGGGTCCATGACAGACGCATGGCGTTCTGGCTCATTTCCAGACCGGAAGTGGCTACGCCGCCGGCGTTGCTTGCCTTGCCAGGCGCATAAAGCACGTTGTTGGCTTCAAACATTTTGACTGCTTCGATAGTAGTCGGCATGTTGGCGCCTTCGGCTACGCATTTAACGCCGTTTTTGATCAGAGTGGCTGCATCCACGGCGTCCAGTTCGTTTTGTGTCGCGCAAGGCAGCGCCACATCAACAGGCACATTCCAGGGCTTAACGCCTTCGTGGAATTTGCTGCCTGTGCGTTTGGCGTAATCGCTGACGCGGCCATAGAGATGGTTTTTAACTTCCATCAGTTCGGCCAGTTTTTCAGACGTGAACCCTTCTTCGTCTACGATCGTACCGCTGGAGTCGGATACGGTGACGACCTTGGCGCCCAGTTCCATCGCTTTTTCCACGGCGTATTGAGCTACGTTGCCTGAGCCGGATACACTGACGCGCATGCCTTCAAACGACATGCCTTTGCGCTTGAGCATTTCTTGCGCGAAATAGACAGTGCCGTAGCCGGTCGCTTCAGGACGGATCAGAGAGCCGCCAAAGCTCAGCCCCTTACCGGTGAGTACGCAGTCAGCCTGGTTGGTCAGCTTCTTGATCATGCCGGCAATGAATGCGACTTCGCGTCCGCCCACCCCGATATCGCCTGCCGGCACGTCGGTATCTGCGCCGACGTGACGGAACAGTTCAGATGCGAACGCCTGGCAGAAACGCATGACTTCGCCGGGACTTTTGCCTTTAGGATCGAAGTCGGAACCGCCTTTGCCGCCGCCCATAGGCAGCGTGGTCAGCGCATTCTTGAAGGTTTGTTCGAAAGCCAGGAATTTCAGAATCGACAGATTCACTGAAGGGTGGAAACGCAGACCGCCTTTATATGGGCCGATAGCCATGCTATGTTGAATGCGATAACCGCGGTTGACCTGGACGGAGCCATGATCATCAACCCAAGAGACACGGAACATGACAACACGCTCAGGCTCGACCAGACGATCCAGTAACCCATGTTCGGCGTATTTGGGGAAGCGCGCAATGTAGGGCCACAGGCTCTCCATTACTTCCGTTACTGCCTGCAGGAATTCAGGTTGGCCTGGGTTTTGCTGAGCCACGTGGCCCAGGAATTCTTCACAACTTTTATATTTCATTTAATCATTGCCTCAATTTTTTGGGCGTTAAAAAACGCCTCTTTATTTGTGCATATATTTGTGCATATTTTTTGCGCATAAAGCCGACCGATTTTACACGAATAATTTTCATGACGCTAAATGTTAAGTAAATATTCGGAAATTTTGAGCTGATCGGTATTGCAAATCCATCGTGAAGTTTACAGGGTGATCGGCGGCGGAATTTCTTGTTGTGATGCGGCACAAAGCGGCATGGAATCGGTCAAAAATTAACGTCAACGATTGCGCCAATTTTTTTAGACATGATGCCCATTCAAGACCTGCTCAATCGCATACGCTGGGACGAAGCGTTCGGCCATGCGGATTTCCGGATCGGTTATTACGACCGTATTCAACATAGCCTTGTGCTGAAGGCTCTGGCCGATATCAGGTTTCCTGAAGACAGTCACAGTGTTTTTGAATGGAATGACAGCGAAGGTGAAACCCATACCGTTCCGCTGCATCGCATCAAGGCGGTGTACCGGAACGGAGAGCTGATCTGGCAGAGAACGCATTGATGTCCTTGGCAAGAGTGTTTCATTTTGATAAGTGCCGCCATGAAGCCAACTGAAAAAGCACATGATGTTTTTCAAACCGGTTGCCGAACCTTGTCTGCAAGCGGTGAACCGGAATATTGTGCCCGTATTGCCCGTCGGTATTTACAGGATTGTGAGCTTTGCGCACGCTATTGCCATGTTGATCGGCTCCAGACCATTCAGGGTGCGGTATGCCGGATTGGGGCGCGCGCCGTTGTTTACAGTTACGGCTCTCATCGTGGCGAAGAAGACGTATTGCGCGGCTGGAACGGCTCAGGAGAAGTAACCTGCCCCGTCAGCATGGCAGAGCATCAGAAAGCGTTTGGCATCGCCCGACGCCTCGGCTTGGATCGGTTGTCCGGATGATAGCAATGGCGACCGTTGAAAGCAGGCGTTTCAGGCGAAACGCCTGGCTGCTAGAGGCGTGAAAGAGCTACTGATCAAGGCTATTATCGCATCTGGCCTTGCAACATACTGTGCACGCGTTCCCTATTGGCTACGACCGCATGATGCTGCATTTCAACTATTTGGCGAACATCAGTAGGCAGATCTTCCTGCAAGGCTTTTTCGTATGCTTCCACCGCATATTGTTCACCGCGATCACATTCTTTCAGTATCGAGGTTTTATCGGCACCGGTTATTGCCGTTTTCAGGTTTACCCACATTCGATGTGCGGCGCCCGAAAAACTGCCTTCTGTTTCCGGTTCGCCTCCTAGGCGGCGTACTTGATCCTGTAGCATCTCGGCGCCTTTCGCGCACTGTTGCGACTTTTCAGTGAAAAAATTCAAGAGCTCAGGATCAGTGACGTCCTCAGCGCAATCCTGGAATTCCCGTTCGCCGTCCTTGGACACTTCGATCAGATCGTTGAGGACGGAAATTGTTTCTTCATTAGTCATGGCGATACTCCTCAGAAATGTTTCTCGACAGGGAGCGTTACCGTGTTTCAGGTTGAGAATATCCATCGATAACAGGCAATTAGACTTAATAGTCGTTTGGAAAGTTCATGCAAGCTGACAGCGAAGAACGCAACGCCGGAGCCCCCATGGTATCTGAGACAAGGCAATGAAATTTTGTGATCGATCATTCCAAACTTAAAGAACGGTTGAGCGGCGCAGCTATCCACTGGATAGTAAAAGTTGGGTTATTTCCAATCCTTTCAAGATATTATGGAAATTTCATTTTCAATACGAATTCTATATTGTTTGCTGACGGGAGTGAGGGAAGTTCCTGATACCTCATCCTATCGTACAGCACGCAAATAATGTTAGGAGAGTGTCTTTCAATTGAACAGAATAAAAACGCCCCATGTCTTATCTTTATGCATGGGGCGTTCATTATCTTAGCTTAAACGGAATAGTTTGGATTATAAAGATAATGAGAAACCAGCGCCTACAGCGGCAGACCCGCCTAATCGCAGATCTACAGCCGGCAACAAGGCATCAACCGTTCCGACTACTGATCCAAGAACGCCGCCTACCACGGTAAGAGTGCTGCCCACTAGCGAATCCAAATCTAAACATAAGACACCGCCAGCTGAAACATTGTCCATTTGAGCATCGGTCAAAGCGACAGGCTCGGCAGATGCCAAACCGGTTGCAGTTAAAAGGACGCCCGCTGCCAGCACTTTCATGAATTTGTTTTTCATAACAATAATTTCTATTTTAGTATTATTAACGTAATCCATCCTCAACCTATCAGGATGGCGCTTATTTGCTATAGTGTTTTTCAACTATATTAAAAAACACTTGGCAAATTCTTGAGGGGATCGCCGTAACTGAAGCTCCAATGGATGTTGAAAGTGCCGTCGATTATTAAGGTATCTATATCAGGATCTGATTGTGTCCATTTTAGCTATGGCGCATCCAACTATTGCCATAATCTTAAGATTCGCTTAATTCCTGTTCTTTAACGTACTCTAGCATGTGCTTATCAAAATTTATGTTACAGACCTAACATTTTTGTGACGAAAAATGACCGGTGAGCTGCATCCGGATAGGTGGGTTAGTCTCCATGAAATTTTATTTCCGCAGTTCAGTTTTTTCCGGTTGCTTTTAAAGCTACCCGCAATGAAATCCCGCTGTTACAATCGGAATACCGATAAGCCAACCGAAGGAGTTAACATGAAACAGAAATTTGCGTACTGTGCCTTGCTTTTCAGTTTTTGGTTGCCCGCCGCGTACTCTGAGGAAGTTGGTTGTGTAATGACGGCCTGGAAACTGATCGGCGCCAACCATAAAGTGTGCGTGCAAGCCTTTGACGATCCCAAAGTGCAGGGCGTCGCTTGCCATATCAGTCAGGCCAAGACCGGCGGCCTCAAAGGCACGTTTGGCGTTGCCGAGGATCCGTCGCAGTTTTCGATTTCCTGTCAGCAGGTTGGGCCGATAGTGATCAATGGCAAGCTGCCGGAAGAGGAAACCGCTTTCAGCGAAAACACCTCGCTGCTTTTCAAGGAAACGCGTGTCTCTCGTCTGTTTGACGCCAAGCGCAATACGCTGATCTATCTCGCCATTAGCCGCAAGCTGATTGAAGGCGCCCCCGTCAGCAGCATCTCCACCGTGCCCATTAAGCCTTGGGGTAGCCAGTGACAGCACGGGCTACAGTGTTCTTTCATCAATGGGCTTATTGTCATGTAATGCATACCAGCCCACGGCAATGCGATAGCCCAGCCACAGTAAAGCTACAATCAGTATAAGGCTGCCGCCCATAAACATCATGAGCCTGCTGATTGCAAACAGTGCTAAAGCGATCCAGAAGGTTTTCATTTGCCAGTTGAAATGGGACTCCAGCCATGTTCCCTGGGCGTCTTTCCGTTTCGCCAGATTAATAAGCGCGCCTACTATGAAAGGCAGGCCTGCCAACGCAAATGCCAATACCTGGCATAAGTAAACAACAGCGGTTATCGTTTTTAACGTTTTCAGTTTTTCATCATTTTTCGATTCGTTCTCTATATGTGAAGCACTGTCGGCCATGATCAACCTCCAAATCAAGTTAACTGAGTTAAGTAACGGGCTTTCTAAATAAAATTTCAACGCAAAGTTGATAATAAATAGCATAAAGAAGATGATTCATATGTCGGCTAGCGCACTGAACATGTTAAAAGAAGAAGAATATATTGATAAAAATTGATATAAACTCAACGGGCTATGTCTCGCTCAAGCAGGAGCTATCTATGCTGGTAAAATTTATGACTAAATCGCATGCGAATATCGTTCTGTTTGGCGATATAGCCCAGCGGTTGCTGAAAATGATGGGGCACAGCGGTACAGTGCCCAGTGCCATTCCGGCTGAGGAGGTTCCAGCGGCGCTTGAGCGTTTGAAAAACGCCGTTGAGGCGTTTACGCCGGCGCCTGCCGAATTGCCTGAAACTATCCGGGAAGATGAGTCAAAAGAGCCGATTGTCAGCCTTAGGCATAGAGCTTTGCCTTTAATTGAACTGTTCGCCGCTGCGGCACGGAATAACAGTTATGTGATGTGGGAAAAAATGTAGCAGCCAGAAGCGGATGAGCTTTCACGTTATAATGAATTGAAAGATAAGTCGTACTGTAGCACAAGCAGAAAAACTTAGATTTAAGGAGAATGCCATGCGCAAAAGTATATTTTTGGTAGGGCTCATGCTGATGAGCCTGTCTTTAACCGGCTGCGGCTACAATACGCTTCAGGCCACGGACGAGCAAATCAAGGCAAGCTGGGGCGAAGTGCTGAACCAGTACAAGCGCAGAGCTGACCTGGTGCCGAATCTCGTTAATGTGGTAAAAGGTTATGCCGGCCATGAAAAAGAGGTGCTGACCCGCGTCACGGAATCCAGAGCCCGGGTCGGCTCAATCCAGGCGACTCCCGATTTGCTCAACGACGAACAGGCTTTCGCCAAATTTCAGGACGCTCAGGGCGAACTGTCTTCCGCATTGACCCGCCTGCTGGTGGTGGCCGAAAACTATCCGCAATTGAAAGCCGACAGCCTGTTCCGGGATTTGCAGGCGCAGCTGGAAGGCACGGAGAACCGCATCGCCGTCGCGCGCAATCGCTATATTAAAGCGGTACAGGAATACAATATAACCGTGCGTTCTTTCCCGACCAATCTGACGGCGATGATGTTCGGATACAAAACCAAACCTTCGTTCGCGGTGGAAGATGAGCAAACGATAACCACGCCGCCCAAAGTCGATTTCAACGCGCCGCCTCCCGGAATGCCCTCTCCAGAAACCGGCCGCTGAGCATAGGGCATGAAAGCGCTGACGCTGGCGGTGCGCTCGGTTGCCGTAGCACTCATTCTGCTGGCAGCAGGATTGGCTGTAGCCGATGTGCCCGTTCCTGCTCTGCAGGCTCGGGTCACGGATCTGACCGGCACATTATCTCCGGCCCAACAAAGCAAGCTTGAACAGGTGTTGGCAGAGTTCGAGGCACGCAAGGGTAGTCAGATTGCCGTACTGATCATTCCGACAATACAGCCGGAGGCCATCGAGCAATACGCCATGCGCGTGGCGGAAACGTGGAAGCTGGGCAGGAAAGGCGTCGATGACGGCGTGCTGTTGCTGGTCGCGAAGGAAGACCGGACGTTGCGCATTGAAGTCGGCTATGGCCTGGAAGGCGTCATTCCCGATGCCGTGGCCAAGCGCGTGATCAGCGAGATCATCATCCCTTATTTTAAGCAGAATGATTACTTCGGCGGCATCGAAGCCGGTGTAAACCGCCTGATCCGCCTGATTGATGGCGAACCTTTACCGTCGCCGGTCAGGAAAGATGTATCCTGGTCCGGCTTCGAAGATTTTCTGCCGATTGTGTTTCTGGCGGTTTTAATCGGAGCCGGCCTGTTTCGTATGATTTTCGGCCGGTTGCTGGGATCTTCTATCGTCGGCGGCCTGGTAGGGATTTTGTTCTGGCTCATCGCAGGTTCTTTTATGGTCGCATTGATCGCGGGGTTGTTCGCCTTTCTGTTTTCGCTGGGCGGCATGCGTAGCGGCGGTATTTGGCCAGGCGGCGGAGGTTATGGGGGAGGCTTCGGCGGCCGCGGCGGCGGATTCAGTGGCGGCGGTGGCGGCTTCGGCGGTGGCGGCGCCTCGGGCCATTGGCGAATTGCTTTGGCCGTACCGACTATGACGGAAAGGAACTAAAAAGTTTATGAATCTTAAGCGCATCATCAGACATCTGTGGACAGACCGCCGGACGGTTCGGCGGGCTTTTCCGTCCCGCTCCATGCAGGCTATCGAAACCGCGATCCGTCAAACGGAGGCCGGCCATCAGGGGCAGGTTCGTTTCGCTGTAGAGGCTTCGCTTGAGTGGGGCGCATTATTAAGAGACCAAACTGCGCGTGATCGGGCCATTGATGTCTTTTCTCAATTGCGGGTCTGGGATACGGCCCGGAACAACGGCGTACTGATTTATCTGTTATTTGCAGACCATGATGTTGAAATCGTTGCGGATCGGGATATAAACAGTCGTGTAGGCAAGCAAGGATGGGAAGCAATCTGCCAGGATATGGAGACGGCATTCAGGCGGCGGCAGTTTGAGGCAGGCGTCATCAGCGGTATCAGGGCTGTCAGCGCACATCTGGCCAGGCATTATCCGGAGCAGGGTGTTCAGATCAATGAGCTGCCCGATCAACCGGTTCAGATGTAAAAAAACTGAAGATATATAATCAGGCTGGCAGTAATGCCAGGACTCACGCCGTTTCATTTACCGCGGACGCTTTATACCTGATCCTCGGCTTACTGCCTGAAGCACTCGTGTGAAGATTAAAAGCCTTGCTCATACTAAGCAAAACAGTATAGAGTTTAATCCTGATAACTGATGTTACGAGTTAGTTGAAGTTAGATCGATCTAATAAAGTGTCGCTAACGCGACGGTTGTGTTAATCGGGTTTCACGAAAAACCTCCCTGTTTTCCGCCTTGACAGGCGACTAGGTCGTGCAAATCGGCCGTCCTGCCGATTTGTCGCACCCGAGGGCGAGCTCTTTTCTTTTAACAGCCTGTGTAGGCTGGGTTGGCGCTTTAGCGGAAACCCTGCATGGGCGGCCGAAATGCCGGGTTTAGCAACCCAGCCTACCGCCGCTTCCCTGGTTCCCACGGTCCTCCGTGGGAACCGATACTGAGCTTTGAGAGCAGTACGTCGTATCCAAGCTCGGCATGCATTCCCACGCAGGAGCGTGGGAACGAGGAAAACTGCGGCGCTCGGCGCGGCAAACGGGATGAAGCCGCCTTTGTGTAACATCAGCTGATAAATAAAAAGATTTCTTTCAAATTCTGAGCCATTAAGCGGTAGGCCGAAACAAATCCTTGGATAATACGGTGCCTGAGTCAATTAATTTAAAGCACGAAAGGTCTTTGTGGAACCGAATGGCATGGCTGCCGATTCCCTTGCTGCTTGTCGCGATATCTCTATTATGGGCGACGGATTCGGAAATAGCGTATGAATTGCCTTATCTCCAGATTGGTCTGTCTTTCTGTCTCTCGACGCTGGTATCGCTGCTCATCATTTACCTGATCGGCCGCAGTTTCATGACCAATGGCATGCCGGGACTGTTACTGTTGGGTTGCGGTGCTTTATTCTGGGGTTCTGCCGGGTTTCTGGCTGGCATAGCCACATTGATGAGAGATGGTTACGAGCATATTGATCAGAACGCCCTGGTAACCATTCATAATATCTGTGCCTGGATATCGGCCTTATGCCATTTGGCGGGCGCGGCCTTTTCATTGAGATGGAGATTTACCCTCAGCACATCGTACTTCTGGCTCGCGATGAGTTTTGCGATAACCTTTGTCACTGTGGCGCTGGTTGTCTGGATGGTGCTCTCCAGCTGGACTCCGGTTTTTTTCATACAGGGCCAGGGCGGAACGCCGGTGCGGCAATTCGTATTGGGTTCGGCCATTGCCATGTTTGTTTTTACGGTTATCCTGCTGCGTGCGATGAACCATTCGCGCGCTTCCTCTTTTATAAACGGGTATTCCCTGGCGTTGCTGCTGCTTGCAGTCGGGCTATTCGGCGTTATGATTCAGTCCGTCCATGGCAGCCTGTTAGGCTGGGCAGGACGCGGCGCGCAATTTCTCGGCGGCGTCTATATGCTGGCTGCGGCTTTCATGTTGATACGCGAATCGGATAAGCATGAGATCCGGCTGGAGCGCCCGGTGAACAACAGCCTTTATTATTATGGCATTACCATCGCGATAGTCGTTGCCGCCGCCATCGTGCGCCTGGTGTTCCTGCAAGAGCTGGAGATGCGCGTCGCCTTTATAACCTTCTATCCGGCTGTCATGATCGCCGCCCTTTATGGCGGCGTGAGAGCCGGCTTGCTGGCTGTCCTGCTATCGATTTTTCTGGCGGATTGCTTCTGGATCGGCCAGGAGTGGCAGTTTTCCATTGAAGAACCTGGCGATTGGCTAAGTATGGCGGTCTTTGCTGTCAGCGGCGTCATGATCTCATGGATTACCGAGACCATGCATCACGCTCAGAAGCGAGCTGTTTTTGCCGAGACCGAAGCCCGATTTGTCGCTGAACGCAAGAGTAAAGAAGCCGAGCTTCAAAAGCTTAACCGCACGCTCAGCGTGATTACGCGCAGTAGTCAAGTGATGATGCGCGCCACCGATGAAATGGCGTACTTGAATGAGATATGCCGCATTATTGCCGAAGACTGCGACCACACAATGGTGTGGATAGGCTATGCGGAACACGATGAAAACAAGACCGTCCGGCCTGTCGCCCATGCCGGTTTCGAGAAAGATTATCTGGAAAGCCTGAATATCACCTGGACGGATAACGAGCGAGGGCGAGGTCCCACAGGCACGTGCATACGCACTGGAGAGCCCAGTATCTTTCGCAATCTGCAGGCCGATCCCAGCTTCAAACTATGGCGTGAAGAGGCGATAAAAATGGGATACGCTTCTTCGCTTACCTTTCCCTTGTTTGCTGATGCCGGCTATCAACTCGATTTTTTTCTTACGAAGGGATATGCCTCGGCGCTCGCCTTTCCGTTGTTTGCTCATAATGCGGTCGTCGGCGCCATTACCATCTATTCCGTGGAGCCGGAGCTCTTTTCGGAAGATGAAATTAAATTGCTGGCCGAGCTGGCGGATGATCTCAGCTTTGGCATCACGGCGCTCAGATTGCGTAAGGAGCATAAACAGGCCGAAAAGGCGCTGCAACGCAGCGAAAAGCGGTACCGCACGCTTTTCGAGACAATGACCGAAGGGCTCATGTTCGATGAAATTATTTACGATGAATCGGGCAATCCTTGCGATCTGCGTGTCCTGGAAGTCAATCCGGCGTTCGAGCATCAGACAGGATTGAACGCCGGCGACATCGTTGGCCGCACGGTTCGAGAGCTGTTTCCGGACACAAGGCCGACATGGCATCAGGTTTTTGACAAGGTGGTTTTGACCGGCGAGCACACTCACTTTGAAATGTGGGCTACGTCCTTGGGAAGCTGTTTTGAAATCAGTGCTTTCCAGACCGAGCCGGGCCGAATCGGGGTCATCTTTTTCGATGTAACCGACCGCAAGCTTACCGCTGAAGCATTGCAGGAAACCCACCGCCGCAAGGATGAGTTTCTTGCTATGCTCGCTCACGAGCTGCGCAATCCGCTGGCGCCTATCTGCAACGCCGTGCAGGTGCTGAGGAAAATCGATCATGCTAACCCTACAGCCGACTGGGGATACGACGTCATTGACCGGCAGGTGCAACACATGGCCCGGCTTCTGGATGATCTGCTCGATACGGCGCGCATCATGCAGGGTAAAATCATCCTGAAAAACCAGCGCGTCAATCTGAGCGATGTTGTTGCCTGCGCCATTGAAAGCTGCCGGCCGCTCATTGAGTCCAAAAGGCACCGTCTCGCTCTTTCACTGCCGCCGGAACCGCAATGGCTGGAAGGCGATGCCATGCGCCTGGAGCAAATTCTGATGAATCTGCTGAATAATGCGGCTAAATACATGCAGGAGGGCGGTAATATCAAATTGAGCGTCATGAGAGAGGATGACCAGGCGCTGATTCGGGTTCAGGATACCGGTATCGGTATTGCGCCGGAACTGTTGCCGCATGTATTCGATATTTTTACGCAGGCAGACCGCTCACTTGCGCACTCCCAAGGCGGTTTGGGGCTGGGGCTGAATCTGGTGCAGCGCCTGGCCGAACTGCATGGCGGTTCTGTCACGGCTGCCAGCGCAGGGCTTGACCTGGGCAGTGAATTTACAGTGTGGCTTCCGCTCCTGCCGGCCGGGCATGTGGCCGATGCCTCGACTGGCGAGCCGATTTCTGCCGGTTCCCCCGAAGAAATCTCGCAACTTCGGATTCTGGTTGTCGATGATAATATCGATAGCGCTGAAAGCCTTGCCGTCCTGCTTCGCTTATCAGGGCATGAGGTGGCGACCGTAGCATGCGGCACTGATGCGTTGACATACGCTGCCGACTTCCAACCTAAAGTCGTCATACTCGATATTGGCCTGCCTGACATAGATGGTTATGAGGTTGCCCGGCGGTTGCGCGGAATGTCTGAGATGAGGCATGCGAAGTTGGTTGCCGTGACCGGTTATGGGCAGGATGAGGATCGGAAGCATTCACGAATGGCCGGTTTTGACTACCATTTTCTTAAACCGGTCGATTTTCATGCTATCAGCGAAGTTTTGATGACAGTCTCCAGCAGTTCTGTACCGGAGTTACAGCCCTAATATGCGGGCTAACAGATTGGTTGAGTGGCCAACTAAATGCGGACGGCGGCACAATTGCTTGTGTCGCCGTCCGCTGGAGCGTGCTTTAGCCGATTACAGTTACGTCTTCAGCTTGCGGGCCTTTTTGACCTTGTGAGACGCTAAACTGTACTTTTTGTCCTTCATCAAGCGATCTGAAACCGCCTGCGCTCAGGATATTTCTGAAATGTACGAAAACATCAGGGCCGGATTTCTGTTCGATAAAGCCGAAACCTTTCTCAGAGTTAAACCATTTAACGATGCCAGTAGTCATTGTAGACATAATAAGTCCTATAGATATATTGATTAAAGCCTTAAATCAGGCTGGAAGAGCTGGTAAATTTGGAAATTACAAATGAAGTACAGGACGAGAAACTAAAGAAGAAACATCGAAATGGAAAACAAAGGGTAAATCATATTTTCTAGCTGACGCCCATTGTAGGCGTTATTTCAGCGGTGTCAAACTTTAATTTTGAAAGTAGCAGGTTTTTTATCTCGAGCATCAGAGTGTCAATCGAGGGTTTTTTCAGGATTGTAATTTTTTGAAAATACCAGTGGTCATCTCCCGGCCGGCGGAGGTACTATTTATTTCAGACGGCTTGAATCAGCCCAGGAGCACAGCATGAACGATAAAGAATTAGTCGCGCGGCATGCGGCCCAGCAGGTCAAGGATGGCATGACCGTCGGTCTTGGCACAGGCTCGACGGCCAATTATTTTATTGACGAGCTTGCGCGGCGCCGCGCTGAGGAAGGCTTGCAGGTGACTGCGGCGGCCAGTTCTGTCGTCAGCACGATCAGGGCTCAGGAACTCGGGCTGCCCCTGGTGGCGCTGGAACACCTGGCCCGACTCGATCTCTACGTTGATGGCGCCGACGAGGTGACCCCGGATATGACGCTGCTGAAAGGCCGCGGCTACGACCTGGTCCGGGAAAAGCTGCTGGCAAGGGCCAGCGACATGTTCATCGTGCTGGTCGATCGAAGTAAGCAAGTCGGGCGTATCGGCGAACATTTTCCTATACCGGTCGAAGTCATGCCGTTCGCCTGGCAATTGGTCAAGAAGCGGCTCGAGGCACTGGGCGGACACGGCAATCTGCGCCGGAATGCGGCTAAAGACGGACTGGTCGTGACGTCTTATGGCAGTCTGGTGCTCGATATGGTTTTCGATCCGGCTTTTGATGTTCAGGAACTGGACATCGCCTTGAACGATACGCCCGGCGTCGTCGAGCACGGTATCTTTCGCGGGCTGGCCAGTGCCGTTTTTATTGCGGCGGAGGGAGAGATACAGGAATATTGGCCTACGCGGTGTTAGCGGTAAAGTGGGCTTTGCAAGGTGATTTTTCAATGTAGATTTTTATAGAGATTAAGGAGGACTAATGATAGAGAAAGACCAAGAGGCGCCTTTTTTCAGAGCGGTTAACCAGAATAATAAATTAGTGTATTTATCGGATTACTACGGCAAGAATGTCGTGCTGTATTTTTACCCGAAAGACGATACGCCCGGCTGCACGATAGAAGCCAATGACTTTACCTCGCTGGCCCAGGATTTTGCCGATCTGAATACCGTCGTGATAGGCGTCAGCAAAGATACCTGCGAGTGCCATAGGGCTTTTATAGACAAATATAGCCTGAATGTGCCATTGCTGGCCGATACCTCGGGCGAATTGTGCAACAAGTACGGCGTCTGGCAGGAAGTCGAAAAAGAAGGCGAAAAGAAAATGAAAATCGTGCGCTCGACTTTCATCATCAATCAGGACGGCAAGGTGGAAGAGGCCCTGTACAACGTCAATCCCGAAGGACATGCGCAGGAAGTATTGGAGACGGTCAGGCAGTTAGCGCCTAAAACCGAAGAATCTGCCGGCTGACATTTCCTTTTCTGGCTTATATAGCAAAAATTCTGTCACCCGATAATGCCTGCGAGCGGCTGCACCTTGTTTGCCGCGTCGAGCACCGCAGCTTTTAGCGGCGGTTCCTCGCTCCCACGCTCCTGCGTGGTAACGCATACCGAGCTTGGATACGACGTACTGCTCTCAAAGCTCGGTATGCGTTACCACGGAGGACCTCGGGAACCAGGGAACCCGGCATTTCGGAGCCGCCCACGCCGGGTTTCCGCTAAAGCGCCAACCCAGCCTGCCGCAGTATTAAAAGTGAGGAACGCAGGGCAAATCAGCAGGATTGCTAATTTACGCGACATAGTCGCCTGGCAAGACGAAAAACAGGCGATGTTTTTCGTGCAACCCGATTCAAATAAAAGTCGCGTTAGCGGCACATTATCAAATTAAATTTAATTTACTACGTCACATCAGTTACCAATCGCTATCTCAACCGAACAATGACCAAACCCAAGCAGGACTTTTTTTTTTCAGCAGGACTACGCGAATCCGATCCGGAAATATGGCAGGCTATTGCCGGCGAACTAAACCGGCAGCACGACCAGATCGAATTGATCGCCTCGGAGAATTTCGTCAGCCGCGCCGTATTGCAGGCGCAGGGCTCCATCCTGACCAACAAGACCGTCGAAGGCTATCCCGGCGGGCGCTATTACGGCGGCGCCGAATTCGCCGACCGCATAGAACAGCTGGCGATCGAACGGGCCTGCCGCCTGTTCAACTGCCGCTACGCCAACGTGCAGCCCCATTCGGGCAGCAACGCCAATCAGGCGGCTTTCCTGGCCTTGCTCGGCTACGGTGACACGATTCTGTCCATGGATGTGGCGGCAGGCGGCCATATCAGCCACGGTCATCCGGCGACCCAGACCGGGCGGCGTTACCGCATCGTCAGTTACGGCGTGAGCCGCGAGGATGAATGCATCGATTATGCGGAGGTGCGTCGGCTCGCACAGGCGCACAGGCCCAAACTGATCATTGCCGGCGGCTCGGCGTACAGCCGGATCATCGATTTTCCCCGGTTAAGGGCAATCGCCGATGAAGCCGGGGCTTATCTGCTGGTCGATATGGCGCATTTTGCCGGCCTGGTCGCGACCGGCTATTATCCCGATCCGTTTCCGCATGCCCATGTCGTGACCACGACTACCTACAAGAGCCTGCGCGGCGCGCGCGGCGGCATCATTCTGGCCAATGACGAGACGATCGCCAAAAAAATAGCGGCGTCGGTCTTCCCCGGCGTACAGGGTTCGTTGCTGCTGCATGCGATCGCCGGCAAGGCCGTATGCCTGGACGAAGCGCTGCAGCCTGAATTCAAGGCCTATAATGCTCAGGTGCTGTCTAATGCCAAAGCCTTGGCGGAAAGTCTGGCGAAGGTCGGGTATCGCATCGTGTCCGGGCAAACCGATACCGGGCTCATGCTGGTCGATTTGACTGCCAAAGGACTTGACGGCGCCCGTGCCGTGGTTGCGCTGGAAAGGGCAGGGCTGACCTGCAATAAAAACCTGATTCCGTTCGATCCGCTGCCGGCCGAAATTGCCTCGGGCATCCGCCTGTCGGCCAACGCCGGCACGACGCGCGGTTTCGGCACCGTCGAGTTTGCGCAAATCGCCGGCTGGATCGCCGAGGTATTGGATGGGCTGGCGAAAAATGCCGGTAATGCGGCGGTAGAAGCCCATGTCCGCAAGCAGGTTTCTGCCTTGTGCCGGGCGTTTCCGATCTATTCCGAAAGCTGATGTGATCAGGCTGCGTATCAACCACGAAGAACACAGAGATCACGAAGATATTGGGTGTCCTCTGTGCCCTTCGTGGTAAAAATTACCTGGTTTGCGTAACATCTGCTGAAATTTAACTATTGCTGCTAAAAGGCTTTAAACGCATGAAGACGATACTCTGTTATGGCGACTCCAATACCTGGGGTTATATTCCGGGCACGGGCCAGCGCTATGTCCCTGAAATACGCTGGCCCGGCATCCTCAGCCGCGAACTCGGCAACGATTACCGTGTTGTCGAGGAAGGCCTCAGCGGACGCTATACGGTCTGGGACGAACCGTTCCGGCCCGGCCGCAACGGCGCGGCGCTGCTGCTGCCGCTGCTGCAGTCGCACGCGCCGCTGGACCTCGTGATCCTGATGCTGGGCACGAATGACGTGCTGCATTTCAGGGACAACACGGCTTTCGATGCGGCGCGCGGCGCAGGCATACTGATCGACATCGTGCAAAAAAGCGGTTGCGGGCCGGATGATCTGCCGCCTGATGTGCTGTTGGTCAGCCCGCCCAGAATCACCCGGCTTTCCGCCGAGCTTGGCCTGAAATGCCACGGTTTGCCTGAGCGGTCTGCGGAATTCGAGCAACATTACGCCGCCGTCGCCGGCGCGGCCGGATGCTATTTCATTGATGCCGCCGATTACTGCGAGCCCAGCCCCGCCGACGGCGTGCATCTGGATGAAGCAGGGCATCTGGCGCTGGGCATGGCGATGGCCGCCAAGGTGCAGGCCTGCATTTAGCCAGGCCTGTTTGAAATAAAAGCTGAGTTAAGCCCGCTATTCGTAGCGGCCGAGCTAATGTGAGCGGCCATCCCCGCGATTTCCGTGTTGCTGGCGATTGCCGTTCCAGCGCCCTTGCTGTTCGGCATGCCCCGGTCCTCTGTGTTCGCCTTGACGAGATCCGCGATTTTCATGCTGCCGGTTATGGTTATCTCTTGCCCCTCCAAATTGCCCCGGATTAAAGCGGCCGCCTGCAGGCGCTGTGCGCTCAATACTGGGCCAGTGCCTCTGGTGATTATCATCCCGGAACTTTGGCTGCGCAGTATGCCCTGGCGTTCTGCGATCTTCCCGATAAGATCTATGGTCTTCATGCTGCCAATGAGGTTGTTCCCAGCGGTGTGAGTCGGCGTGGGGTCTCTGATCGGGGTAATGATGGTCATGCGGTGCTCTGCCATATTCGGCTTGCCAGCGCGGCCGATAAACATCATGAAAATGATTTCTGCCTGGACTGTAGTAGTCGTAATTCGGCGCATTCCGGTAATAATCCCTTTCTATAACCGTATAGCCGCCGCCATAAGATGCGCTATCGGGATAATAGGCGCCGGAATAATGGGCGCAGGCATTCAGCAGCAGCATCGAACCGACAGCAAATATCTTTTTAATTAATGCATTCATTTGTTATATCCTTCGATATACGGGTTTTGACTGGAGCATAGGATAAGAATGCTGAATGATATATGAACTGCCGGGAAAATAGCGCTGTATACAACCATTTTCTCCGTCCGATACGTACCGAACCTGAGAGTGCAGGCGGTAGGCAATTTAGACAATACAAATAGTTAAAGGAATATACAATGAAACATAAAGTAGTCGATGCATTAATTTCCCCCGAAGGTCGTCTCGATGTGCTGTCCAAGGTTGAAGTCGGCAAACTGCTGGATACCAGCCAGGGCGGACTGTACCAGGTATTCCGCAACTGTTCGCTGGCGGTGCTGAACTGCGGCAGCGCCATGGATGACGGCAAGGAACTCCTGGAACGCTACTCGTCTTTTGATATTCACGTGGTTCAGGAAGAGCGCGGCATCAAGCTGGAGTTGACAGGCGCGCCCGCGCATGCCTTTGTCGATGGCAAGATGATCAAAGGCATCAATGAGCATCTGTTCGCCGTACTGCGCGACATTATTTACGTCAGCGACGAGATCAACGACAATCCGAAATTCAATCTGCAAACCTCCGACGGCATCACCAACGCCGTCTTTCATATCATGCGCAATGCCAATATCCTGCGCCCGATGACCAACCCGAACCTGGTCGTGTGCTGGGGCGGGCACTCGATCAGCCGTATTGAGTACGACTATTCCAAGCAGGTCGGGCATGAATTGGGCCTGCGCGGACTGGATATCTGTACCGGCTGCGGGCCGGGCGCGATGAAAGGGCCGATGAAAGGCGCCGCTGTCGCTCACTCCAAGCAGCGCATCAAGAACGGCCAGTATCTGGGCATTTCGGAGCCGGGCATTATCGCGGCCGAATCCCCGAATCCGATCGTGAACGATCTTGTCATCATGCCGGATATTGAAAAACGGCTGGAAGCCTTCGTGCGTACCGGCCACGGCATTATCGTATTTCCCGGCGGCGCCGGCACGGCCGAGGAAATCCTGTACATCCTGGGCGTCCTGCTGCATCCCGATAATAAAGACATGCCGTTTCCGCTGATCTTCACCGGCCCCGACACCGCCATCGACTATTTCAATGAAATCGACCGTTTTATCGGCGGCACGCTAGGGCCTAAAGCGCAGCAGCGTTATCAGATTATTGTCGACAATCCCGTACAGGTCGCGCGCGAAATGCACGAGGGCATCAAGCAGGTGCGCAGTTTCCGCAAGGAAAAAGGCGACGCCTACTATTTCAACTGGTCATTGAAGGTCGATCCGGTATTCCAGCATCCGTTTATTCCCACGCATGACAACATGAGAAATCTGGCCCTGCACAAGAATCAGGAAACGCATGTGTTGGCCGCCAACCTGCGCCGGACCTTCTCGGGCATTGTCGCCGGCAACGTAAAAGCCGACGGCATCCGCACCATCGAGCAATACGGCCATTTCGAAATTCACGGCGATGCCGGCATCATGAAACTGATGGATTCCTTGCTGGCCTCGTTTGTCGCGCAGCAGCGCATGAAACTGACCGGCAAGGCCTATTCGCCTTGTTATCGCGTTATCAAATAGGCTTCCTGATATAATACTGGGCAAGTTTTAGCTTGCCCCTTGCATTATGAAAGTCATCTTAACGGAAAAGCCGTCCGTCGCCCGCGACATAGCCCGCTGCCTGAATATCCGCAATAAGCGCGACGGCTATTTCGAGGGCAATGGCTACCGGATCACCTGGGCCTTCGGACATCTGGTCGAACTGAAAGAGCCTGACGACTATCACAAGGAATGGAAGCGCTGGTCTTTGGAATCGCTGCCCATTATCCCCGAAAAATTCGGTCTGAAAGCGCGCGGCGATGCCTCGGCCAAAAAACAGCTCAACACGATCAAGCATTTGTTCAAAGAAGCCGATGAAATCATCTGCGCGACCGACGCAGGACGGGAAGGCGAGCTGATTTTTCGCTACATCCTGTCCTGGAGCCAGTGCCTGAGCAAGCCGTTCAAACGCCTGTGGATCAGTTCACTGACGGACGAGGCGATACGCAAAGGCTTTGCCCAATTACAGGACGGCAGGCTTTACGACAATCTCTACCGCGCCGCCAAATGCCGCAGCGAGTCGGACTGGATCGTCGGCCTGAACGCCACACGGCTTTATACGCTGAAATTCGGCCAGAACGGCGCGCTGTGGACCATAGGCCGCGTGCAGACGCCCGTGCTGGCGCTGATCGTGCAGCGTGATATGGAGATCGCCAATTTTATCCCCAAGGATTTCTGGGAATTGCAGACGCTGTACCGCGACGCGGCTTTTCAGTATGTCGGCGGGCGTTTCGACCGGCAGGCCGATGCCGAGGCATTGCTGAACCGGGTTGACGGGCACCTGTTTCAGATCACGGCCGTCAAAGGCAAAAAGGAGACGGTCAACCCGCCCTTGCTGTACGATCTGACCGATCTGCAAAAAGACATGAGTGTCCGTCATGGCTTCACGGCCGATCGCACCCTGACCTGCGCGCAGCAATTGTACGAGAAGAAACATATCACCTATCCGCGCACGGACAGCCGTTATTTAACCAATGATATGAAAGCCGGCATGAAGCCGCTGCTGGAAAAACTGCGCGGACCGTTCGGGCCGCAGATAGCGCCGCTCGACCTGGACAAACTCGCTTTGAGCGCGCGTTATTTCAATAATGCCAAGGTCACCGATCACCACGCCATCATCCCGACCACGACGCTGCCCGGCAATCTGTCCTACGACGAGGAAACGCTCTACCAGGCCATCGCCATACGCTTTATAGCGGCCTTTTATCCGCCCTGCATCAAGCAGGTCACGACGGTTCAGGGCGAAACCAACCAGGTGCAATTCAAGACTACCGGCACGGTGATCGTGTCGCCGGGCTGGCAGGCGCTGTACAAGAACGACGATAAAAAAGACAAGGAGCAAAAGATCCTGCCTGAATTCACGCAAGGCGAGATGGGCCCGCATCAGCCTTCGGTCAGCCAGGGCAAGACCACGCCGCCCAAATCCTACACGGAAGCGGCTTTATTGAGCATGATGGAATCGGCCGGCAAGACCTGTGACGACGAAACGCTTAAGGAAGCGCTCAAGGAAAAGGGGCTGGGGACGCCGGCGACAAGAGCCGCCATTATTGAAACGCTGATCAAGCGCGGCTACATCGAGCGCCAGAAGAAAAACCTGCTCAGCACTGAAGCGGGCCGCCATCTGATCGCCATTATTGCCGACGACCGGTTGAAGTCGGCGGCCATGACCGGCGAATGGGAATCCAAGCTCAAGAAAATAGAGCAGCACGCTTATGATCCCGACCAGTTCATGGCCGAAATTATTCAGTTCACCCAGAAGATCAAGGATGAATCGACCAAGCCGCTTTATGACGCCGGCAAACTGGGTGAGTGTCCGCTGTGCCATAAGCCGGTCATCGAAGGGCGTAAAGGCTACGGTTGCAGCGGCTGGAAGGAAGGCTGCCAATTCGTGCTTTGGAAGGAAGTGTATAGCGTGCCGGTCACGCACGAGCTGGCCAGCCAGCTGCTGCAGCACGGCCGGACTTTGCAGGCCTATAAAGTCTATGTCGATGATGACGTCTTCAATGCCCAGCTGACTCTGAACGCGCAAGGCGAGGCGGGCTATATCAAAACCGCCGGCAAGTCGGCGCCCGCTGCCAAAGAAGCCATCGCCGCCTGTCCGCTGTGCAGCGGCCAGATCATCGAAACGCCCAAAGCCTACAGTTGCAGCGAATGGCGCAACGGCTGCAAGGCCGTGATCTGGAAAACCATCGCGCACAAGAAAATCACGGCCGCGATGGCGAAAAAAATGATCGCTACCGGCCAGACAGGTGTGCTGAAAGGCTTTAAATCGGCCAAAGGCAGCGCTTTCGACGCCAATCTGAAATTCGTCGAGGGTAAGGTTCAAATGGACTTCAGCAAGCCCGCTTGAGGTCTCGATATAAGGTATAATGGCCGTTTGATCAATCACGAGAGATAAAGATGAGCAACGTACTCAGTTTTACAGGCACTGTCGGTCGTGACGCGGAAGTCAGGTATCTGCCATCAGGCCAGGCCGTGTTGAATGTCAGTGTCGCCAACAATATCGGCTTCGGCGACAAGCAGCAGACGCTATGGTTCACAGTGGTCTTATGGGGCAAGCGCGCCGAAGGCCAATTGCAGAACTACCTGAAAAAAGGCCAGCAGGTATTCGTTTCCGGAGAGCTGACCCAGCGGGAATATCAGGCCAAAGACGGCTCCACCAGAACCAGCCTGGAAGTGAACGCCAATATTCTGGATCTGGTCGGCGGCCGTAACGCCGAGGGCGCTCGAAGCGAGCCGCAATCCCAGCAAAGAGGCCGACAAGGCCAATCGTCATCAGGCGCGCGCGAGCCGTCATATCCTCAGCAGGATAGCAGCCACGATAATTTCGATGCGCCTTATGATGACGATATTCCGTTCTAATTTACACCATAGACAATTTGTGTAAATAATTTAAATAAGCCCCTGACTAAAGGGGCTTTTTTGTATGAGATAAAATCTATCGGCAGGTACAGGATGGATAAAAAACAGAACGATTCCGAAACAAGCCAACCCGCAGTGGCGGTTAAAGAATTAGGCATGGTCTTGCAGTCGGGCGGCAGCAAAAAGCTGGCTGAAATTCGCCGCAAGGTTCAAACGAACTTGCCGCCCGTTGAGCCGGCCAATGCTGATCATGAAATGCCGGCAGGCTTAAAACCCGGGTTGCCGCAGAGCTGAAGAAAGCCCGCAGGCTCATCGATGAAAGAATCGCGGC
>CAYPJI010000005.1:0-3118 GCA_964411045.1 uncultured Methylobacter sp.
GGGGCGCCATCGGCGCGCGCACCACCGAAAGCCAGGTGCACCGCGAGCTGGCCTCGGGCCTGTCCTGCCCGGTCGGGTTCAAGAACGCGACGGACGGCACGGTCAAGATCGCCATCGATGCGATAGGCGCGGCCATGAGCCCGCATCATTTCCTGTCGCTGACCAAGGCCGGGCATTCGGCCATCTTTTCAACCACCGGCAATGAGGATGTGCATATCATTCTCAGAGGCGGCAATGACACCCCCAACTACGATGCCGTCAGTGTCGAGAAGGTGGCGGAAGCTTTGGAAAAAGCCAATCTCAGGCCGAATATCATGATCGACTTCAGCCACGCCAACAGCTTGAGACAATGCCAGCGCCAACTCATCGTGGGCGAGGATGTGGCAGGGCAGGTTGCGAACGGCGATCACCGGATCATGGGCGTTATGATCGAGAGCCATCTCAAGTCGGGCCGGCAGGATGTGGCTGAGGGACGGTCGTTAATGTACGGGCAAAGCATCACCGACGCCTGCCTGGGCTGGGAGGATACGGTGCAACTTCTGAAGGATCTTGCCGTCGCGGTACAGAAACGCAGAACTATAGAGAATTAAGCCGGAGTTTATACATGATTGTTTATGTAAATGGCGAAACCCGTGAAATTGCTGAAAACTCGCATGTGGCCGATGTAATCGCCGACATGGGGTTGACGGGTAAAAGAGTCGCCGTTGAATTGAATAAAGAAATTTTGCCATTCGATCAGCACGGCACGCAGGCGTTGCAGGCCAACGACCGCCTGGAAATCGTCCATGCCATTGGCGGCGGTCAGGGTGATTCATTTGTTATCGCAGGCAAGGCCTATCATTCAAGACTGCTGGTCGGTACCGGCAAGTACAAGGATCTTGAAGAAACCCGCCTGGCCATTGAAGCCAGCGGCGCGGAAATCGTCACGGTCGCCATTCGCCGCACCAATATCGGCCAGAATCCCGGCGAGCCGAATTTGCTGGACGTCATTTCACCGGATAAATACACGATTTTGCCCAATACGGCCGGCTGTTATACGGCCGAAGACGCGGTAAGAACCTGCCGCCTGGGCCGGGAATTGCTGGGCGGACACAAGCTGGTCAAACTGGAGGTTCTGGCCGACCAGAAAACCCTGTTTCCCGATGTGGCCGAAACCTATATTGCCGCTGAATTACTGGTTAAGGACGGCTTTGATGTCATGGTTTACACCAATGACGATCCGATTGCGGCCAAACGGCTCGAAGAAATCGGCTGCGTGGCGGTCATGCCGCTGGCGGCTCCGATCGGTTCGGGTCTGGGCATACGCAACCCCTACAATATTCTGACCATTGTCGAAAACGCCAATGTGCCCATTCTGGTCGACGCCGGCGTCGGCACGGCCTCTGATGCGGCCATCGCCATGGAACTGGGCTGCGACGGCGTTTTGATGAATACGGCCATTGCCGCGGCGAAAAATCCGGTACTGATGGCTTCGGCCATGAGGAAAGGCATCGAAGCCGGCCGTGAAGCTTTCCTGGCCGGCCGCATGCCTAGAAAACGCTTTGCTTCCGCCTCATCACCCATAGACGGCTTGTTTTTCTGATTCGACGGGCGGCAAAGTCCGCCCCGTACAGTAATCCCGCATTATGCTTATATGATTTCTCCTGAACAAAATTTCCCGCAACGCATTCGCAGCTTTATCCGCCGGCAAGGCCGCATCACGCCGGGCCAGCAGCTTGCGCTGGACAATTATTGGGCCGTTTACGGACTGGACCCGCAAGCCGATTATGACTTTGCCGAAGTTTTCGGACGCGAGGCGCCTCTCTGTGTCGAGATTGGTTTTGGCAATGGCGAAAGTCTGGCCAGGATGGCTGCCGCCAATCCCGGGATCAACTACATTGGCATCGAGGTTCACCGGCCCGGCGTCGGGCATCTGATGATGCAGCTGGCAGAGCAGGGCATCAGCAACGTCAGAATCTATTGCCATGACGCCATAGAGGTTATAGAGCATAAGATGGCCGATCATAGTCTGGCGGGGGTGCACTTGTTTTTTCCCGATCCCTGGCCGAAAAAAAAGCACCATAAAAGACGCATCGTAAGGCCCAGTTTTGTCGATTTGCTGGTCAAGAAATTAAGGTCCGGCGGCTATTTTCATGCGGCGACGGATTGGCAGAATTATGCCGAGCATATGCTGGAGGCGCTAGCGGCGGAAAGCCGGCTGATAAACACCGCCGATAGCGGGATGGCGTATTGCGAGCGCCCCGATTATCGGCCGTTAACCAAATTCGAGCAGCGCGGCCTGCGCTTGGGCCACAGAGTCTGGGATCTGATTTTTAAGCGCGCTTGAAGGGCGATTTGCTTTAGCCCGTTGCCGTTTCTAATGGCAGCGGGCTAAAGGTTTGAGGGAATTCACTGCTCAGCTTCTGCTGAATGAGTGGGCATCCAGCTGCATGGCCTTGATAATGGTAGCCAGTTCATCGCGTTGCCGTTTCAAGGGCGCCAGCTCTGCTTCAAGGCTTTCTATGCTTTCAACGATGTCGCCTTTTGAATCGTTAATTTTTCTGAGCATTTGCAGACGGCTTTCAATCTGCCTTTTATGATCTTTGATCTGGTGCATCAACGGCGTTAAGACACTGTTGCTCCAGACCGCCGCGTCGGTATGCGCCTGACCCAGAATGTTTCTGGCCTTGACAATGAGCGTGTTGTAAAGCTTGTTGATGACAATGCTCTGTTCAGTCATGGTCGTTTTGGTGCTGGTGCGGAATGCTTCGCCCTCTTCAAAGATTTGTTCCAGTTCAAATTGATATTGCTTGATGGAAAACAGCTGCGGCTCGATTTCCTGAAAGCCGTATTCATCCTTGAATTTTTTATGGATGGCTTTCACCAGACGGCGCGTTTCATTGGTAATATCCACGGAGTCCTGCAGCAGATCGCGCAATTCATCGAACAGCTTCCGAATGTTTTGCTTCATGCCGTAGGTTGTCAGGCTCTTGGACATGTCGTTCTTGGTTCTTTTAATGATGGCGTCGATTTTTTCCTTAGCGAACGAATCAACCAGCATCTTGGCCTGCACGCTGAAAACCCGGCGGCTGGCCTGAAAGTTCTCGATATTGGCCAGATAGACGTTTTGCCTGTCTCG
>CAYPJI010000005.1:3128-22710 GCA_964411045.1 uncultured Methylobacter sp.
CATCAGCTTGGACGTCATATCCTGATTTTGAAAGTCAATTTTCTTGAATTCCTCAAGCTGGCTGACGGAGTTGGTATAGGCGGAGTTCGTCAAATTGGACGATTCGCTGATCAAAAAGCCCATGTCCCGGACAATCGTATCCATCAGGATGCTTTGCCGCTGTCTCAGGATATCGTTGGCAAGATAATTTTCCAATATGGTCAAACGGCTTTTCTCGAGCAATGCCTGATCATTCTTGACTTTAGCCAGCAGGGCTTGCTTGGCCGATACCGGGAAAATGGCAGCTTCATTTATTTTTAAAATAAATGCCGAGTTTTTTACTTGTGACTGAATGGACGCTTCATAGCCATTGTCGCCGGACAGATCATCCCACATGGCATCGATTTTATTCATGACCACGGCCAGGCCTTGTTTGCTGGAACCGCGCGAGTTGCTGCAAACATGGCTGCGCCACATTTCCATATCGCTTTTTGTGACGCCGGTATCGGCGGCCAGCACGAAAACAATGGCCTGTGCGCTCGGCAGCATGCTCAGGGTTAATTCGGGCTCTGTTCCCAAGGCATTCAGACCCGGCGTATCGAGAATCGCCAGCCCTTCTTTCAACAAGGGATGGGGAAAGCTGATCAAGGCGTGGCGCCAGCAGGGTATTTCGACTTTTTCGGGGTTGATGATGCCTTGCTCCGCTGCTTCGCGCTCGTTCCATAGCCCCAGTTTGTCCGCAAGCTCGCGGTCCACCAGTTTAGTGGCGACCAGCTCTTTAAAGGCTTCCTGCATCTGGGTCGGCGAGTTGCAGTCCAGATCGATATGGTGCCAGCGTTCGGGCTTCTTTTTAAACTCGGCCAGAGAAATGTCTTCAAGCCGGCTTTCAATATTCAACAAGCGAATATAACTGCCGCCTTTTTCATCATAAAACAGTTCCGTTGGCGACATAGTGGTGCGCCCAGGCGAAGACGGCAATAATCTGAGCCCGGTCTCGGCAAAGAACAGCGAGTTGATCAATTCCGTTTTGCCGCGCGAAAATTCAGCAACAAAGGCCAGGGTAATGCGGTCAGACTCCAGCCCCGTCAGGATATTCAAAATAATATCCGTGCTATGGGCATCATTCATGCCATAGCGGTTGCGCCACTGATGGTACATTTCTATAGCCTGTATCAGTTTTGCACGCCATTGCGAATATTCGTGCATTTGCTCTTTAAATTCCAGATTACTCATGGCAAGCCTTTTGTTGCTAACGCGATTCTTCTTGTTATTGAAACATCAGATTAAAAATTAGTTTTGACTAAGTGTAGTCGATATCTCGGGAACTGTTAGTCTTGGATGTCTTTTTTCTTTGGCAAATGCTTCAGGAGTTAAATGCCGTAAAGCCGCTGATATTCTTTTATGGCATTGATCTGTTCATAAACGGCATTGTCTGTTAAATATTCAATAATATTGTCCAAGGTAATGATCGATATGACAGGCATATTGAATTGCTCGCTGACTTCCTGGATAGCTGAGATCTCGTTCTGTCCTTTTTCCTGTCTGTCCAGCGCGATCAATACGCCGGCAGGCGTTGCCCGGGCCTGCCTGATAATGTCTACGGATTCCCTGACCGAAGTGCCGGCGGTAATGACATCGTCAAGAATAAGGACCTGACCTTGCAGCGGCGCGCCGACGAGCGTGCCGCCTTCGCCGTGATCTTTTGCCTCCTTGCGGTTGAAAGCGAAAGGGATATCACCGCCGGTCAAGGCGGCATAGGCGATAGAGGCCGCGCTGACCAAAGGGATGCCTTTATAAGCGGGGCCGTAAAGAATATCCGGTTTAAGGCCGGATTGAAGCAAGGCCTGCACGTAAAAATGGCCCAGCTTGCCCAGTTGGGCGCCGGTATTAAACAACCCGGTATTGAAAAAATAAGGGCTGATGCGGCCTGATTTCAATTGAAATTCGCCGAATCTGAGTACGCCGCAGTCCAGCGCATAGGAAATAAAGTCTTTTTGATAATCAAGCATATACTTTTACGGATTGAAGAGTTTGCGGTTTATTATTAAGCTCAGTTAAGGAAGATATAATGTTGAGCCGCTACAGTGATTAAGCACTAAGTTAGACCATTAATTGTTTTCTGTTGTGCAACAGTGAGTGGTTTTATTATGGATTATAGAGCAAAATTAATGTTGATTGCCTCAAATGACCGTTAAAGACAAGGTGATCATGTCCGGGATATGAACTGTGGACGCATCGGCCGAACGAGACGAGCTGCCGGATTGTCAATGCGGCAGTGAACAGAACTTTTCCAATACACTGTCCAGAAAATTCCAGCCTTTTTCCGAACAATAATAATGACCGTCGCGGCTGGTAAGCAAATGCTGCTTCAGGCAGGACGACAAGGCTGGCTCAAGCGTATCAATGGCAAGAACGGTCGTTGCTTCGTAGCGCGCTGCAGAAAATCCTTGTTTAAGGCGCAAATGGTTCATGATGAATTCCAGAGGCAGATCTGTTCTGGCAATCCTGTCGGCGCCGCCGTTTTTATGGCTATCGCGCAGGTATTGTTCCGGGCTTTTGGGCTTGAACGTGCGCACGATCCGATCCGGCAAAGCCAGCGATAGCTTGCCGTGGGCGCCGGCGCCTATGCCCAGATAATCGCCGAATTGCCAGTAATTCAGATTATGCCGGCATTGAAAGCCCGGCCGGCTGTAGGCAGAAATTTCATATTGCTGGTAGTCATGATCGGCCAGGAGCGCCTGACAGACTTGTTGCGTGCTGAAGATAACGTCATCATCGGGCAGCCTGGGCGGAAACTTATGAAAGTAAGTGTTAGGCTCCAGTGTTAACTGATAGAAGGAGATATGCGTAGGATTCAGGCTTATGGCCGCTTCAACATCGGCTTTGCTGCTGTTTGCGCCGGCGTCCGGCAAGCCGAACATCAAGTCCAGATTAAAGTTATCGAATCCGGCCTGATGGGCGCATTCAGCCGCACGCATGGCTTCCTGTCCCGAATGAACCCGTCCCAGTTTTTGCAGCAGCGTGTCGTTAAAGCTCTGTATGCCGATCGACAGGCGATTGATGCCCAGAGACCTGAATTCGGCGAATTTATTGATTTCAAACGTGCCGGGGTTGGCTTCCAGGGTGATTTCAAGGTTATCGGCCAACGCAACTTGCTGACTTATGCCCGCCAATAAGCGATGAAAAGACTCCGGCGAGAAAAGGCTCGGTGTACCGCCGCCGATAAAAATGCTGCCGACAGGCCGACTGATGCCGTATAACTGCAGATCCAGGGCCAGATCGCTCAACAGCGCATCGATATAGGCGGTTTCAGGCGTATCGGCTTTAATCGCGTGTGAATTAAAATCGCAATAGGGGCATTTTTTGATACACCAGGGAATGTGAATGTATAAGCTGAGCGGCGGCAAGGCAATTGTTGAATTTGTTTAAAAAACAATTAGTTTACCATAATGCGATGATCGATGAGTGAACCGGATGTTATGACAGGAAAATTGACTGGTTATGCATCGGCGACGCCAAAAGAATGCATGTTTCTAGCAGAATAGAGGGAACTTTTATGATTTTTCATGGACCTACATGCTTCATACTCGGCAGCATGTTATTAACCGGACAGTTTAATTTTTAAATGCTGGAGTAATTGTTGTGGTTGTAGGTCCAATTCTTGGATTTCCCACTAAACTTGTAAGCTTTGGCCATAATCTCGGTGGATTTTCTGTTCGAGCATTATTGGCAGATATTTAACTACTTGAAATATAGAGTATATGCGACTTTTATTGGTTGAAGACGACGAAATATTGGGCGATGGCCTGACAGCCGGTTTAAAAATGGAAGGCTATGCCGTTGATTGGCTGACCAACGGCAAACATGCCGATGAGGCTCTGAAAGTCAACACGTATGAACTGATCGTGCTGGACCTGAATTTGCCTGATATGGATGGCCTGGAGATTTTGAGGGCTTTGAGAAGCCGTAAAGACGAAACACCGGTGCTGGTCCTGACGGCTAAAGACACGATCCCTGATAGAATATTGGGCCTCGACAGCGGCGCCGATGATTTTGTGATCAAACCGTTCGATCTCAATGAAGTCTGCGCACGTCTGAGAGCCCTTGCCAGACGCAATGAAGGCCGGGGCGCGCCCAAGATCGAGCATCGGGGCATTGTGCTGGACCCGGCATCGCATCTGGTCACTTATAATGACGAAAAGGTGGATCTATCGCAAAAGGAATTCGAGATACTGAGCTTCCTGATGGGCAATATAGGCAAAGTGGTATCCCGCGCCAGGCTCGAAGAAAGCCTGTATTCCTGGGATTCCGATATAGAGAGCAACACCGTCGAGGTTCACATTCACTACCTGAGAAAAAAACTGGGATCGTCGATTATCCGTACTGTCAGAGGGGTCGGCTATATTATTGATGTTGATGAAGATTAATGAATTATTCGCTTCGAAAACTGCTGCTGTTCACGCTGCTTTCTACATTATTGCTGATTTGGGGCATTGCCGCCTATAAAGGCTATAAGGAAATCCGCAATGAAGTGGCGGAACTTTTTGATGCGGATCTGGCGCAATCCGCGCGCGCCTTGAATTCATTCGTCGGGCATCTGTTGTATGCCGGTTCGCTGTATGAGTTGTGGGATCTGGACAAGTCGGAAATGTTTGAGCCGACCAAGGTGTTCAATCATCGCTATGAACGGAAACTGGCTTTCCAGCTTATTTATAAAGACGAGGGTTTGATTCTTCGCTCCGAAAGCGCGCCGCCCCTGCCGTTATCGATCTCGCAGAATGGCTATAGCAAAACGCTCATTAATAATCACTTATGGCATGTTTTCAGTATTTCCGAAGAAAAAAGCGAATACATCATTCATGTCGGCCAGCGCGATGATATCCGTACGGAGTTGATGGATGACATTTCCAGACATCTGATCAAGCCGTTTCTGATCGGCCTGCCTTTTTTGGGGCTGGCTATCTGGCTTATCGTCGGACGGGCCTTGAAGCCGTTCGGTCAATTGACGCAACAGCTGGCCAGACGCGAAGCCAGCTATTTAAAGCCTTTGTCGGTCAAGAAGCTGCCTATCGAAATCGTGCCCGTAGTTAACGAGCTGAATAACCTGTTCATGCAGCTTGAACGCGCTTTTGAGCATGAACGCCGTTTTACGGCCGATGCCTCCCATGAATTGAGAACGCCTTTGGCCGGCTTGTTGACCCAGGCGCAGGTGGCTCTGAAAACCGACGATGAGCTGACGCGCCGCCAGGCGCTAGGGCGCATAGAGCAGGGCGTGCATCGCATGACCGATATGGTGCAGCAGTTGCTGATATTCTCGCGCATTGAATCCGGCACCGAGTTTCTGTCCAAGGAAACGACCGTGCTCGGCTATGAAGTCGTGCAGACTGTCGCGGCCCTGGAGCCGGAAGCGCATAAAAAACGCATCCGCATGGAGTTTATCGAGGATAACGCCGTGCCGATCATCGGCAATCGACAGCTGATCAATATTCTGGTCAAGAACCTGATCGACAATGCCATCAAATATACGCCCGCAAACGGCCTGGTCAGAATCAGCATATCGGGGCAGGAAAGGCATTTGCTGTTGAGCGTCGAGGATTCCGGGCCCGGGATTGCAGCTGATCAGTATGAGGTCGCGCTAAAACGGTTTCACCGTTGCATTGAAACGGCCAAAAGCGCGAAAGGCAGCGGCCTCGGCTTTTCCATTGCCCAGCGCATCGCCCTGATACACGGCGCTGAACTGAGCCTGGGAGAATCCCAATTTGGCGGACTCAAGGTTACTGTGCTGTTTCCACTGCCGCCCAAACCGATCGAACGAAGAAAGCGAGCCAGAAAATTGGGTTTTTTCAATAACAGAAAAAGCCTGGGTTAAGGCATTGGGCGCTTGGTTGATCGCCCAATGCCTTAATTTCAATAGGCGACCAAACTGTCTGGTTCTTCGATGACCGGATTGGTCAGCGTGCCGATGCCTTCGATTTCGATTCTGGCGGTCTGCCCCGGCTTCATATAACCGCGCGGCTTCATCTTCACGCCGACGCCGCTGGGCGTGCCTGTGGCAATGACATCGCCGGGTTCCAGGGTCATGGCCTGGGACAGGTAAGCGACCATTTCGTAGCAGTTGAAAATCATATGTCGGGTATTGGAGTCCTGCCGCAGCTCGTCGTCAATCCAGGTTTTCAGGTTCAGATTATGGGGATCGGCGATTTCATCGGCAGTGACGATCCACGGTCCCAGAGGGCCGGCCGTATCGAACGATTTGCCCAGCGTCCAGGTCGGCGAGCGGATTTGCCAATCGCGCACCGAGACATCGTTGGCGATCGTGAAGCCCGCGATGACCTGATGGGCCTTGTCGACGGGCACATGACGGCAGCGCTTGCCGATGACCAAAGCGAGCTCGCCTTCATAATCGAGCTTATCGGAGACCTTGGGCCGATAAATGGCATCGTTATGCGCAATCACGCAACTGCTCTGTTTCGTGAAAAACGTCGGATATTCCGGTTTCTCGAAGCCGGTTTCTTCGATATGATCGGCATAATTCAGACTGATCGCCAGATATTTGCCGGGCCGCGGTACCGGCGCCTGCAGCTTGACTTCACTCAGGGGAATCCGGTGATTGCCGCTGGCTATCAGCTGCTGCATGGCCGCCAGAGCGGCTGCGTCTGCCGCCAGAAATTCAATCATGGTTTTGGGTATGGTGTTGTCGCCGTGGCTGTCAACGACGGTCTGATCAATGACCGCGCCTACCCGGGTTACATTATTGTGAGTGAAAGTCGCCAGTTTCATCGGTATAGCTTTCCTGTATGATTTTGAGGGTCGCTATTGTATAACGAAGAGTTGGCGGCAAAAAAAAGATATAATCAAACATTTTAATGCACTGTTTCAAGAACATGACCCAAAATGGATTGCCAATGACACCGATTCGACTGATAGCGCTGGATTTGGATGGCACGCTGATTGATTCCGCGCCTGACTTGTCCGATGCGATCAACAGAATGCTGGCTGAATTGGGCATGCGGCAACATCCGCAAGCCGCAGTCGAGCAATGGGTCGGCAATGGCGTGGTCATGCTGATAAAGAGAGCCCTGGCCGGACAGCTGCAACCCTCGGTCGACCCCGAAAATCTGCCCGAGGCACTGGCTTTATTCGGCGATTTTTATGAAGCCCATGTTTATGAGCGCAGCGTCATTTATCCGGGCGTCATGGAAGGCCTGCAGCAATTGAAAGAAAAAGGTTTCAAACTGGCCTGCATTACTAATAAAATTAAACGTTTCACGCAGCCGTTGATGGTGAAAACCGGCATGGCTGAGTATTTTGATCTCGTTACTTGCGGCGATTCGTTCGCAAGAATGAAACCGGACCCGCTGCCGTTGCTGAAGACAGCGGAACACCTTGGCATTGAGCCGGAGAAAGCCCTTATGGTCGGTGATTCGATCAACGACATGCGGGCAGCGCGGTCGGCGGGCTTCAAAACCGCCGCAGTGTCATACGGCTATGCCGGAAAATACAGTATCGAGGATTTGAACGCCGATTATCAGATCCAGACCATTGTCGAGCTTGTCGACTTGTTTTAAAGCGAATGCGCAGGGCGCAGTTGAAGACCAAAAATGACTCCAGAACAATTTAATCACTATACGCAGCAGGGTTACAACCGTATCCCCGTTAGCCGGGAGGTTCTGGCTGACTTGGATACACCCTTGAGTGCCTATCTGAAATTAGCCGATGGCCCTTATTCCTATCTCTTCGAATCTGTGCACGGCGGCGAACAATGGGGTCGTTATTCGATCATAGGCCTGCCCTGCAAGACCATTGTCAAAGTCACCGGCAACCGGATCACCCTGGAGAACAACGGCGAGCTGCTGGAAACGCTGACGCACGAAAACCCGCTGGTCTGGATAGAGCAGTTCAAGGCGCGCTATAAAGTGCCCGATCTGGCTGATCTGCCGCGCTTTAACGGCGGACTGGTCGGCTATTTCGGCTACGAAACCATCGGTTATATTGAGCCGCGCCTGCGCAGATCAGCCAAACACGACCCGCTGGGCAATCCCGATATTCTGCTGATGGTATCGGAAGAAATGCTTGTGTTCGACAACCTGTCCGGCAAGATGCTGCTATTGACGCATGCCAATCCCGAAGAGTCCGGTGCATACGACCGCGCCGTGTCGCGCCTGAACGATCTGGCCGTCAAGCTGCGCGAGCTGAAAGCCAGGCCGGAAAACCATAAAGCGCCCAGAAAAGTCGATGAAGCGGACTTTGTTTCCGGCTTCACGCAGCAGGGCTTTGAAGACGCCGTGCTGAAAGCCAAGGAATACATCACCGACGGCGACATCATGCAGGTCGTATTGTCGCAGCGCCTGTCCATCCCTTACACGGCCTCGCCGCTGAATCTGTACCGGGCCCTGCGCTGCCTGAATCCTTCGCCTTATATGTATTATCTGAATCTGGGCGATTTTCATATCGTCGGCTCGTCGCCGGAAATTTTGGTGCGGCTCGAAGACAACACCGTGACCGTGCGCCCGATCGCCGGCACACGCCGGCGCGGCGCGACGGCGGAACAGGATCTGGCGCTGGAACAGGATCTGCTGGCCGATCCGAAGGAACTGGCCGAGCATCTGATGCTGATCGATCTGGGCCGCAACGACACCGGCCGCATCGCCGAAATCGGCAGCGTCAAACTGACCGACAAAATGATCGTCGAACGCTATTCGCACGTCATGCATATCGTTTCCAACGTGACCGGACAGCTGCAAGCCGGCAAGAATGCCTTCGACGTGCTGGCGGCGACCTTTCCGGCCGGCACCGTCAGCGGCGCGCCGAAAATTCGCGCCATGGAAATCATTGACGAGCTGGAGCCGGTCAAGCGCGGCGTTTATTCAGGCGCCGTCGGCTATATCGCCTGGTCCGGCAATCTCGACACCGCAATTGCAATCAGAACCGCTGTGATAAAAGATCAAACCTTACATATACAAGCCGGCGCCGGCATTGTTTACGACTCCATACCCCGCAACGAGTGGGATGAAACCATGAACAAAGGCCGCGCCGTCTTCCGCGCCGTCAGCATGGCCGAAGCCGGCCTGGAAGGAGAGCAGTCATGAGCGCCGTAAAAGTCGTCATGGTCGATAACTACGACTCGTTCACCTACAATCTGGTGCAGTACTTCGGCGAACTCGGCGCCGATGTCACGGTCGTGCGCAACGACCAGGTGACCGTGGCCGATATCGAGAAAATGGCGCCCGACAAAATCGTGATTTCGCCGGGACCCTGTACGCCCAAGGAAGCCGGCGTCTCGGTCGAGGCCATTTTAAAGCTGGCCGGCAAATACCCGATCCTGGGCGTCTGCCTCGGCCATCAGAGTATCGGCTACGCGTTCGGCGGCAACATCATCCACGCCAAGAGCATCATGCACGGCAAGACCTCGCCGATTTATCACAATGATGTCGGCGTCTTCAAAGGGCTCGGCAACCCCTTCACTGCGACACGCTATCACTCACTGGTGATCGAGCAGGCGACCTTGCCCGAGTGCCTCGAAGTCACGGCCTGGACCCGGGATGAAGCCGGCAACATCGATGAAATCATGGGCGTACGGCACAAGCAGTTCGATATCGAGGGCGTGCAGTTCCATCCCGAATCGATCCTGACCGAGCATGGGCATGATATGCTGAGGAATTTTCTGGAGCGGTGATTGTTCGTTTCCATGTGCCGGTGTGAGAGCGTCGTAAATAGCTCCAAACGATGAGCCCAACCATATTCAAAGAGGCAGGTTACCGATTCTTTTTCTTTTCCAGAGAAGAACCGAGAGTGCATGTCCATATTGTTTCAGGCGATGGAGAGGCTAAATTTTGGTTGGAGCCGGAAATTGAACTGGCAAAGAACTATCATTATTCAAGGCAGCAGTTGAAAGAAATCGAATCACTTGTCGAAGGTCACTACGATGAACTCATTAATGCATGGCAACAACATTTCGGCAGTTGAAATTACCCATATTTCCAGTAATGGCATATGGATGCTCACGCATCATGAAGAATTATTTCTGCCTTATGATGATTTTCCCTGGTTTAAGGATCAAAACCTTAAGGCCATTCTCAATGTTGAGGAGCCCAGGCCCGGCCATTTTTACTGGCCGGATATCGATGTCGATTTAGATCTGGAAATCATCCGACATCCGGAACGTTTTCCTTTGCAAGCAAAAAAACATAATGCAAATCCAGAAAGCCCTGCAGATACTGCTCGATAAACAAGACCTGAGCGCCAATCAGATGCGTGCGGTCATGCGCCTGATCATGAGCGGCGGCGCGACCGATGCGCAGATCGGCGGCTTCCTGATCGCCTTGCGCTGCAAGGGCGAAAGCGTCGACGAGATCGCGGCCGCGGCGGAAGTCATGCGCGAGCTGGCTGGCAAAGTCCACGTCAAGGGCGAATACCTCATCGATACCTGCGGCACGGGCGGCGACGGCGCCAACACCTTCAACATATCCACGACCTGTGCGTTCGTGGTCGCCGCGGCCGGCGGGCGGGTGGCCAAGCACGGCAACCGCTCCGTGTCGAGCAGTTGCGGCAGCGCCGACGTGCTGGAAGCGGCCGGCGTCAATCTCGACTTGACGGCCGAGCAGGTCGCCCGCTGCGTCAACGAAATCGGCGTCGGCTTTCTGTTCGCGCCCAAGCATCACGGCGCCATGAAATATGCGATCGGCCCGCGTCGGGAAATGGGCGTCCGGACGCTGTTCAACCTGCTGGGTCCGCTGTCGAATCCGGCCGGCGCGCCGAATCAGCTCATCGGCGTGTTTGCCAAAAATTGGCTGGAGCCTTTGGCCCAAGTCCTGAAAAAGCTCGGCAGCCGGCATGTGCTGGTCGTCAATGCCGACGACGGGCTCGATGAAATCAGCATCGCCTCCGCTACCCGCGTTGCCGAACTGAAAGACGGTGAAGTGATGACCTACACTGTCGCACCAGAACAATTCGGCTTGCAGCGCGCCGATATCGCCGAGCTGGCCGTCGACGGCACGGCCTCCAGTCTGGCAATGGTGAAACGGGTACTGGACAATAAGTCTGGCCCGGCCCGCGATATCGTGGCGCTGAATGCCGGTGCGGCGATTTATGCGGCCGATCTCGCCGATTCGCTGACCGCCGGCGTGGAAAAAGCCCAGCAGGTCATTGCCAGCGGCGCGGCGCGCGCGAAATGGGATGCCCTGATTGCCTATTCAAAAACTTTAACTCACTGAAAACCATGACCAATACGCCTGATATTCTGAGAAAAATCCTCGACAAAAAACAGGAAGAAGTAGCGCATCGCAAGCTGCGCATGTCCGTTGCAGACCTCGAAGACATCGGCGGCGGCATGGAAAGACCGCGCGGATTCTATAATGCCCTGCAGAGCAGGGTGTTGGCCAAAAAGCCGGCTATTATCGCCGAGATCAAGAAAGCTTCGCCCAGCAAGGGCGTGATCCGCGAGGATTTCCAGCCGATCGCGATCGGCCAGGATTACGCCATGAACGGCGCGGCCTGCCTGTCGGTACTGACCGATAAAGAGTTCTTCCAGGGCTCGGAAGTGTACCTGCAAATGGTCAGGGAACGCTGCCCGCTGCCGGTGCTCAGAAAGGACTTCATGATCGATCCGTATCAGATTTATGAAGCGCGCGCCCTGGGCGCAGACTGCATTCTGCTGATCGTGGCGGCGCTGGCCGACAGCCAGATGCAGGAACTGTCCGATGCGGCCGTGAAACTGGGCATGGATGTGCTGGTCGAAGTACACGATGCGGCCGAAATGGCGCGCGCGCTGACGCTCGATACCAAACTGATCGGCATCAACAACCGCAACCTGCGTACGTTCGAGACCACGCTGCAAACGACCCTGGACTTGAAAGCCCTGGTGCCGGCGGACCGCATGATCATTACCGAGAGCGGCATCCATACGCCGGACGATGTGCGCCTGATGCTCGCTAACGAGGTTTATACTTTCCTGGTCGGCGAGGCGTTTATGCGCGCCGAAAGCCCCGGCCAGAAAATGCGCGAGTTGTTTTCCTTATAATCCTGAAGCCGCGCTTCGGCGCTGGATCTTATCGTGGTTTATGCCAATCAGAGCCTGGGGCGGCTTTTGTTGCCGCTCCGCTATCTCAGTTGAATAATTGCATGCAGGTTTAAGTTGATCGTTTCCGATTTTGTTTTGCGCGACTGGGGCGCCTGGGCGCCGGGGTTGAGCAGTTCCGATGACTGGCAGGCATGGAGTGCGGGACAGAAATCGATGTCAGCGGAATTGCCCGGCGCGCCGGCCTCGGTGCCGAAAATGCTGCAGCGCCGGCTGAACCTGCTGGCGAAAGCCGTGTTTCATGCCGCCGACCACTGCATCAAGGCCGGCGAACAGGTGCCGACGGTATTCAGTTCCACGCACGGCGAAATCGGCAAGTCGTTCCAGATGCTCAAGACCATAGCGGCGGGTGAGGAACTGTCGCCGACAGCCTTCAGCCTGTCCGTCCATAACGCCATTTCGGGGCTGTTTTCGATCGTTTACGACAATCAGCAGGAAAGCACGGTTATCGCGCCGGGCATGGAAGGCATTGCCGCGGCTTTTATCGAGGCAGCCGGCATGCTGAGCGAGGGCAGGGACGAGGTTTTGCTGGTTTTGTACGATGAGCCGCTGCCCGATTTTTTCCCGGTTGAACCGTTCAAGCTGAACATCGATGTGCCTTGCGCGCTGGCCTTGAAAATCGCGGCGGCAGGGCCTGGCCTGGCGATGCGGTTCTGTCGGTCGCCCGATGCGCGCGACGATGGCGAACAGCCGGTGCAGTTGCTGGCGTTTGCGAAGTTTCTGGCCTCCGGTCAGAAGTCGCTGACTCTGGGAAACCAGAAACATAGTTGGAGCTGGCATAAGCGATGACGGCAAAAATCCGGTACGGCTGGCGTCTTTTTGCCACTGGCTTCAGTTTTTTCAGTTTTGGTCTGGGCGGCTTGCTGTTATGGCTGCTGGTGTTTCCGCTGCTGTCGGTGCTGCCGGGCGCGCGCCGGCAGAAAATCAGCCGCGGGCAGCGCGTGGTGCATTACAGCTTTTACGCCTTCATCGGCCTGATGCATCGCTTGGGGATCATGACCTACGACATCGTTGGCCTGGAGAAACTGAACCGGCCGGGACAGCTGATCATCGCCAACCATCCGACTCTGGTCGATATCGTATTCCTGATCAGCCGGATCAAAGAGGCCAGCTGCATCGTCAAAGGTTCGTTATGGCGCAACCCGTTCATGCGCGGGCCTATTGTCAATGCCGGCTATATCAGCAACAGCGAGCCTGAAAGCATGATCGCCGAATGCGTCGACTGGCTGAAGGCGGGCGGATCGATGATCATTTTCCCGGAAGGCACGCGCTCGGTGCCGGGCAAACCCTACCGGTTCCAGCGCGGCGCGGCCGCTATCGCGATACAGGCCGGAAAGATCGTCACGCCGGTAACGATTTCGTGTTATCCCAGCACGCTGACCAAGGCCGAGCCTTGGTACCGGATTCCTTACCGGCGCTTTCATCTGGCCATGCATGTCGGCGACGATATCGCGCTGGACGAATTTACCGGCGCGAGTTCGAAATCAATCGCCGTACGCCGGTTGAACCACTATTTGCAAGACTATTTTACGCAACAGAGAGAAGTCTATAAGTACTATGGAAAATGAACTAAAACAGTTGATCATCGATGCGCTGGATCTGGAAGATATCGGCATCGACGACATCGACAGTCATGAACCGCTGTTTAACGACGGCCTGGGTCTGGATTCAATCGACGCCCTGGAATTGGGCCTGGCGATCCGCAAGAAGTATGATGTAAAAATCGATGCCGAAAAAGACGATGTCGCGAAGATTTTTTCTTCGGTTTCGGCGCTGGCAGACTATATTGAATCGGTGCGCCGTTGAGAGTGTTATGAATTCACAAGAAGAGATTTTATCGGCTATTAAATCCATCATGGTCGAGCTGTTTGAAATTGACGAAGACAGCATTACCCTGGAAGCCCGGTTATACGAAGACCTTGATTTCGACAGCATCGATGCCGTCGACATGATCGTCAAACTGAAAGAAATGACCGGCAAATCCGTCAAGCCGGAAGACTTCAAATCGGCGCGCACGATCGGCGACGTGGTCGAGGCCGTCCATAGACTGGTGCAGGATTGATGCGGGTTGGACTAAACAGCCTGATCGGCTTGCTGACGCTCGCCTATCCGTTCGCTGTTTACTTCGGCATGCACTATGTCGAACCGAGGATCATCGCCGGCTTTTTGCTGGCTCTGCTGGTCCTGCGTCTGGCCACTCGTGCGGGCGGACAATGGCTGCGGCCGCTACTGATAGCCGGCATGCTCTATTGCGGCTTCGCGATCTGGGCCAACAATCTCATTGCCCTGCGCTTTTACCCGGCGCTGGTCAGTGCCGGCATGCTGCTGATTTTTGCCTGGAGCCTGTGGTCGCCGCAGCCCCTGATCGAGCGCCTGGCGCGGCTGCAGCATCCCGATCTGCCGCCCGAAGGCGTCGTTTACACGCGTCGCGTCACGCAGGTCTGGTGCGCGTTTTTTGCCATGAACGGCGCAATCGCGCTGGCGACGGCCCTGTGGGGCAGTTTCGAGCAGTGGAGCCTGTACAACGGCCTGATCTCCTATCTGCTGATGGGCGCTTTGTTCGGCGGCGAATATCTCGTCAGGCTGCGGACTCAAAAACATGTCCGATAGATTCATCATGCTGTCCGAGTGCCTGACGGCAAAAAGGCCGGCCGATAAGCCGGTTTCCTGGCATGGCGGGCGTTATTATCACGTCCGCGAGTTTCAGGCGGCCGTCTGCCGATGGACGGACGAACTTCGGGCGCAGCCGGAACGGCACTATGCTTTATACACCGAGGACGCCTATCCTTTCGCCGTGCTGTTGTTCGCGCTGCTCTATGCCGATAAGGAAGTCTGGATACCCGGCAATAACCGCCCCGGCACGGCAGGGCAGCTGAAGGAGCAGGGCTGCCGGTTGATCGGCGACTGGCATGAAGAGGCGGTTACGGACTATTGGCTGAACGCCGCGCCATGCCCGGACCGGCGATTGGCGCCGCTCGATCCTTCGAGCGCGCAACTGGTCATGTTCACTTCGGGCTCCACGGGCGAGGCCAAACCGGTCCCTAAGCGACTGATACAGCTCCAGCGCGAAGCCGAAACGCTGGAAAAGCAGTGGGGTAGGCAGCTGGCCGATGCGGTAGCTCTTGCGACGGTCAGCCATCAGCATATTTACGGTTTATTGTTCCGCGTTCTGTGGCCTTTGTCGGCAGGCCGCTGTTTCCACAGCCGCATCTATTTCAATGCCGAAGCCATAGCTCATTATGGCGAGAGCCGGCCCGTTTACTGGATTGCCAGCCCGGCGCACCTGAAACGGCTGGACCAGCCGCTGATGGCGGATTTCGCAGCTATCTTCAGCTCCGGCGGTCCGCTGTCGCATGAGGCGGCCATACAGGTTTCCGCCTGCTGCGGGCAGTCCGCGATTGAAATCTTCGGCAGCACGGAAAGCGGCGGCATCGCCTGGCGCCGTCAGGGGCCTGAGCCGGTGACGCCCTGGACGCTGTTCGACGGTATGGCGTTAAGCCATGAGCAGGACCTCTGGCGGCTGCAATCGCCTTATTTATTGGACGGCGAACGGCTGGAACTGGCCGACCGGATCGAACCGCTCGATGACGGCCGCTTCCTGCTGGCAGGCCGCCTGGACCGCATCGTCAAGGTCGAAGAAAAACGCCTGTCCCTGAGTGAAATGGAGCAGCGCTTGGCGGAACTGCCCTGGATCTCTGAAGCCGTCACCTTGATGATTGCGAAAAGTCGCGACACCATCGGCGCAGGCATCGTGCTGAACCGGGACGGCAGGCAACTGCTGGCAGAGCAGGGCAGGCCGGGTCTGATCAGGCAGCTGCGCGAAGCGCTCCATCACTGGTTCGATGCCGTCGTCCTGCCGAGGAAATGGCTGATTCTGGACAGCATTCCGTTGACAGCCCAGGGCAAAACCGACACACGCCTGCTGAATGAACTGCTGGCGTCAAGCAGCCGCAAATTGCCTCAGGTGCTGAGCCTGGATTTGGCGCCTGATCGCGTCGAATTGAAATTACAGATCCCGCCCGAGCTGATTTATTTTAAAGATCACTTCCGGAATTTCCCGATCCTGCCGGGTGTCGTGCAGATCGCCTGGGCCGAACATTACGGCAAGCTGTTCTTTGATATCGACCAGCCGTTCTCGCATATGGACGTCATCAAATTCGTCAGACTCATCGAGCCCGGCAATACGCTGACCTTGTCGCTGGAATGGAACGCCCGGGCCGGCAGACTGTATTTCACCATGAGTTCGGAGCAGGGGCCGCACAGCTCGGGCCGTCTGGTCTATGGAAAAACGGCATGAAAACCTGCGTCATCGTGCCGGTTTATAACCATGAACAGGCTATTCCTCAGGTCGTGGCGAGATTGAAGGAGCAGGGCCTGTTCTGCCTGCTGGTCAACGACGGCAGCTCGGAAGCCTGCTCGAAAGTGCTGGCTGCGATCGCCGGACAGGAAGCCGGCTGGCTGGCTCTGATCAACCGGCCTGAAAACGGCGGCAAGGGCGCGGCCGTGATCGACGGTTTCAACGAAGCCATCAGGCTGGGCTTTACCCATGCGCTGCAGATCGATGCCGACGGGCAGCACGACATTAACGATATTCCCGAATTCCTGGCGGCGAGCCGGCGCAAACCGGATGCCATGATTCTGGGCCGGCCCGTATTTGACGATTCCGCGCCCAAGAGCCGGCTCTTGGGCCGGCAGTTCACGAATCTGTGGATAGCGATCAACACGCTGTCTCTGGCTATAGCCGACGGCATGTGCGGTTTCCGCCTGTATCCCTTGGCGGCTGTGGAGCGGTTGCTCAGGAACGCGCGCATCGCCCGGCGCATGGATTTTGACATCGATATCGTCGTGCGCCTGTACTGGCAGGGCACGGATGCCGTCAATGTGCCCACGCGCGTGCGCTATCCTTACGACGGCGTCTCGCACTTCAAGCTGTGGCGCGACAATGCCATGATCTCGATGATCCATGCCCGGCTGTTTTTAGGCATGCTGATGCGCTTTCCGCAATTAATGATCAGGCATTGGCGATGAAGCAGACCAGGCACTGGGCCGAGATGCAGGAAAGCGGCATCGTCTGGGGTATGCGCCTGCTGCTGAAAATCTACCTGCTGTGCGGCCGCCGTATTCTGCAGGTGTTTCTTTACCCTGTGGTCAGCTATTACTGGCTGGTCAATAAGCGGGGGCGGCAAGCCAGCGAAGATTACTTGACGCGCGTGGCCGACTTTTCGCCTTCATTGAAGCCGAGCGGCAGTTACCGGCATTTCATCTGTTTCGCCAATGCCTTGATCGACAAACTGGCGGCTTGGTCCGGCGCCTTGTCGCGCGCCGATGTCGAGTATCGTGGCCGGGATGCCATGATGGCCCAGATCGCCAGCGGGCGCGGTGCGGTGCTGTTGGGATCGCATCTGGGCAACCTGGACGTATGCCGCGTGCTCGCCCATCTGGACAAGGACATCCGCATCAACGTGCTCGTGCACACCAAGCACGCCGAGAAATTCAACCGGCTGCTCAGCCAGTACAACGAAGCCAGCAGCATGAACCTGATACAGGTCACAGAAATCACGGCGGCCACGTCGATACTGCTGAACGACAAGATCGACAACGGCGAACTGGTCATCATCACCGCTGACAGAACGCCGGTCAGCGAACAGCCGCGCGTTCTGAAAGCCAGGTTTCTAGGCGAAGAGGCTCCGTTCCCGCAGGGCCCGTTCATCCTGGCGGCGTTGCTCAAGTGTCCCGTCTATACGCTGTTCTGCCTGAAGCAACGGGGCAAGCACGTGATTTATTTCGACCATTTCAGCGACGGGCTTAAGTTTCCGCGCAAAACGCGCGAGCAGGCCATGCTGAAAGAGATCCAGCGCTATGCCGGGCGCCTGCAGGATTATTGCCTGAAGGAGCCTCTGCAATGGTTCAACTTTTTCGATTTCTGGCATAGTTAAAGTCATATGAGTCAGTCATTATCAAAGGATAAAGTCATTTTCGACGGTCAGCCGCTGACTATCGAAGACGTGTGTCTGCTGGCGCGCCGGCAGGCCGTCTGTGAATTAAGCAAAGACGACCATTTCATAGAGCGCATCGACAAAGGCGCACAGTTCATCGATACCTTGTTAAAGGAAGAGGGCTTTGTTTACGGCGTCACGACCGGCTACGGCGACTCCTGCACCGTGTCCGTGCCGTTGCATCTGGTTGAAGAACTGCCCCGGCATCTTTACACGTTCCACGGCTGCGGCCTGGGCAGCCATTTCGACGCCGAGCAGACGCGCGCCATACTGGCCGCGCGCCTGAACAGCCTCTCGCGGGGCTTCTCGGGTGTGCGCTACCGATTGCTGCAACAGTTGGCCGCACTGCTGAAACACGATATTTTGCCGTTGATTCCGCAGGAAGGCTCAGTCGGCGCCAGCGGCGACCTGACGCCGCTGTCCTATGTCGCCGCCGTGCTGGCCGGCGAGCGGGACGTCCTGTATCAGGGTCAGCACCAGCCCGCGCAGGCGGTTCTGGCAAGGCTCGATATCGAGCCATTGACCCTGAAGCCGAAGGAAGGCCTTGCGATCATGAACGGCACGGCCGCCATGACCGGACTCGCCTGCCTGGCGTACCAGCGCGCCGAATACCTGTCGCAGCTGGCTACGCGCATCACCAGCCTGGCTTCAGTCGCCCTGAAGGGCAATGCCTACCACTTCGATGAACAGCTGTTTTCGGTCAAGCCGCATCCAGGCCAAAGCCGCGTTGCCGAACGCCTGCGCGCGGATCTGCAATTGACGACTGGTGCGCCCCGGCACGACACGCGCCTGCAGGACCGCTATTCCTTGCGCTGCGCGCCGCATGTGATCGGCGTTCTGGAAGATTCACTGCCCTGGCTGCGGCAGTTCATCGAAAACGAATTGAACAGCGCCAACGACAACCCGATCATCGATGCCGAGGGCGAGCGCGTACTGCACGGCGGCCACTTTTACGGCGGCCATATCGCCTTTGCCATGGATTCGCTGAAGACGGCCGTGGCTAATCTGGCCGACTTGATGGACCGGCAGATGGCGCAGTTGATGGACACCAAATTCAACCACGGCCTGCCTGCCAACCTGTCCGGCGCCGGGGCCGACCAGGCCATGATCAACCACGGCTTCAAGGCCGTGCAGATAGGCGTTTCGGCCTGGACTGCCGAAGCGCTGAAGCTGACCATGCCGGCCAGCGTGTTCTCGCGTTCGACCGAATGCCACAACCAGGACAAGGTCAGCATGGGCACGATCGCGGCGCGCGACTGTCTGCGCGTACTGGAACTCACCGAACAGGTTGCTGCGGCCATGCTGCTGGCCGTCGTTCAAGGCGTGGAACTGCGCGGCAGCAGGGAGGCATTAAGCCCGGCGCTGCAAAACACTTGCGCGCAGGTGCGTGAGCAGGCGGCGTTTTTAGGCACGGACCGGGCCATGGAACAGGAACTGCGGCTCTGCATCGGGCTGATCCGCAGCCGGCATTGGGCGCTTTATAAGTAAACCACACTTTTCATCGTTCCCACGCTCCCGCGTGGGAATGCCG
>CAYPJI010000006.1:0-21382 GCA_964411045.1 uncultured Methylobacter sp.
CGATCGGGATGTGGCCTGCGAGCATGTGTAGGCCGGGTTGGAGCTTTAGCGGAAACCCGGCATAGGCAGTTTCGAAATGCTGGGTTTATCAACCCAGCTTACACGGAAATCGGCGCTCTGATAGCCTCATGCGCCTGATAACCAGCAATCTCGAAATCATCATACTGATAATCGAATATCGATGCCGGCCTGCGCTTTATTTTCAACGTCGGCAGCGCATAGGGCTGACGCGTCAGTTGCAGTTTGGCCTGTTCCTGATGGTTCAGGTACAAATGCACATCACCACCGGTCCAGATGAAATCGCCAACCGCCAAATCGCTCTGCTGAGCCATCATGTGCGTCAATAAGGCATAACTGGCGATATTGAAGGGCACTCCCAGGAACGTGTCGCAGCTGCGCTGGTAGAGCTGGCAAGACAGCCTGCCGTCGGCCACATAGAACTGAAAAAACGCATGGCAGGGCGCTAGCGCCATCTTGCCCTGCGCGACATTCTGCCGCGGGCTGATGCGCTCATCGGGCAAATCGGCCACATTCCAGGCCGAGACAATAATCCGCCGGCTGTTCGGCGTTTCTTTCAGTTGCTCTACAACCTGCTGTATCTGGTCTATATGCCGGCCGTCGGGTGTCGGCCACGAGCGCCATTGCCGCCCGTACACCGGCCCCAATTCGCCCTGCTCGTCGGCCCATTCATCCCAGATGCTGACTTTCTGCTGATGCAGATAAGCCAGATTCGTATCGCCTCTCAGAAACCACAGCAATTCATGGATAATCGATTTCAGATGGACTTTTTTAGTCGTGACCAACGGAAAGCCCTGATCCAGAGCAAAACGCATCTGATGGCCGAAAATCGACAATGTGCCGCTGCCCGTTCTGTCGCCTTTCAAGCTCCCTTCATTCAGAATTTTATTGAGCAGATCAAGATACTGTTGCATGGACTTTTCTATGGGCAAAATAAAACATCAGGGCGCCGATGATGATCATGGGCGTGGACAGAATCTGCCCCATCGTGACCCAATCCAGAGCCAGATAACCCAGATGCGCGTCGGGCATTCTGAAGAACTCGACAAAAAACCGGAAGCAGCCGTACAGCATGACGGCCAGGCCTGTCGCGGCCATGGTCGGCCGGGGCTTGCTGGTGTAAATCCACAGAATCGCGAATAACACGACGCCTTCCAGAAACGCTTCGTACAATTGTGATGGATGCCGCGGCAGCGGTCCGCCGTTCGGGAACACCATGGCCCAAGGCACATCGGTGGTCCGGCCCCACAGTTCCGAGTTGATGAAGTTGCCGATACGGCCGGCGCCCAAGCCGATAGGCGCCAGCGGCGCAATGATATCGGTCAGTTGCAGCATTGTGCAGTGCTGTTTCCTGCCGAACAGCCACATGGCGATAAATACGCCCAGCATGCCGCCGTGAAATGACATGCCGCCCTGCCAGACCTTGAACAGAATCAGCGGGTTATTCAGGAACTCGCCGAAGTTGTAAAACAGGATATAGCCGATTCTGCCGCCCAGAATCACGCCCAAGGCGCCGTAGGTCACCAGATCTTCAATCGCTTCGGGCGTGATGGGCGACCACGGCTTTTCGGCTCTTTTTTTGCCCAGCACCCAGACCGCGGCAAAGCCCAGCAGATACATCAGGCCGTACCAGTGGACCTTCAGAGGGCCGATACTGATGGCGATCGGATCGATATTCGGATAAGTCAGCATGATTTATTAAATGTCGTAGTTAGTGATAAAAGGAAGCATTTATTTTAAGTCATCCGTAACTTGGCTTATTTTAAAAATGGCGCCAATAATGACAAATTTCGGAAATCGTGACAAAGATAATGACAAAATTTTCAGCCAGAAGCAGCGCAAACGGGAAAGGAAAGGGTTCATATCCGAAAATTACAGCCCATAGTCACATCGACTACATGCTGATCTAATCCGGATTATAACCCGCAGCAACTGCCTCCAGCCTATTAAGTTATCAATCTCGCCTTCCGCCTCGAGCAATAACCGGCGCTAGGCAGCGAATGTTACATATTCAGCTTCAGCATAAGCATCCGCTTGCTTCTTGGATAGGATATCAGCATTAGAAAGCACATTTCGATCATTAAATGCAAAAAAACGATTCTGCTGCGTTAGTCGAAGGGGCATCGGTTTCGGCAAGCTATATGCTCATTGTTTGTCGCGACAAGCAGGCGCTCCATGCTTTTTCAGGAAAGCCGTTAGGCAGCATGGTTTTTCGGACAGGGTCACGATCGATAAGAGCGGCGCTAACACGGCGGCTCTCGAGGCGCTCCAGGAAGAAACCGGTCAATCCATCAAAATTCGCCAGAGCAAATACCTGAACAATCTCGTCGAGCAGGACAATTCTATTCATTAGCGGGCTAAAACCCCGCGAAGATAAACGAATCGTACTCAAAAAAAATTAACGCAACAGAACCGTCGGCGACCCTCGAGCTGCCGATCACCCCGAGCTCCTCTCCTGGAGCGCGCTGATCGTCTACATGGCGCTGGGGATCGTGTTGAAGACGTTCACGGTCACGCGGGCCGCGTGCGCGACAGAGGTCCCCGGAAAGCCGATGATCCACAGCGTGTACGTGCCGGGCGTGACGGTGGGCGCGACACCAATGGTGAGCGTGAAAAAGAAGGACCCATTGGGCGGGAGGGAACCGATGTCCTGGGGGAAACCGGGCGCCGTGAAGCCGGCCGGCAGCGCCCCTCCGGTCGGCTGGGCGAAGATCCCGAGCTTCACGGCCTCTCCCGTGAACGCGTTCAGCGAGTTCACCGTCACCGTCGCCAGGCCCTGTCCGCCCGGGGTGACGTTGATCGTAGGAAGGGGCGAGAAGGAGTAGTCCCTGACGAGAACAGCCTTGGCAACGAACCCGTCGCTGGCGCCACCGCCGTAGGTCGGTTGAGCTGCTCCCGCAATGTCGCCTATGCTCTCTGTCTGGACCTCGCCCGCCAGATACACGTTGAACCCCGAGATGGGCGGCGGAACGGCGAGGGCGGTCGTCGTGTCGCCGAAATCTCCAGAAAGATACAAGAGCGACGCGCGCGGGGAGGTTTCGGCGAAGCCCTTCAAGTCGTACCTGAAGACCCACAGAAAGGCTTGGCGGCCGGCGGGCCTGCCTTGATCGAGCGACCCCGCCACGTTGACGACCGGCCCGAAGAACGAGCCGCCGATGCCCAGGGCGAGCACCCGGTCGAAGCCGCCGGCTCCCACAAAGCTCGCCTGGATCACGCTCGCCAGGCTGGAGTTGAGGCGCGCCACGAAGCCGTCCGTGGCCCCTCCGAACGTCGGCTGGAGCCCTCCCAGCGTTCCGGGGAAGCTCGAGGCAGTGGTCTCGCCGCCGACGAACACGTCTGGCCCTGAAACGGCTATGGCGTGCGCGATGTCCTGACCAAGCCCCCCGAGGTAGGTGGCTCGCGCAAGCGTGGTCAAACTGCTGGTCAGGAGCGCCACAAAGCCGTCGGACTGGCCGTCGGGATAATGGATTTCCTGAGCGCCCCCCGCTGTCTTCGGAAAGTCCGTCGAGACGGTTTCCCCTGTCACGTAGACGAACCCCGCCGAGATCGCGATGGCGTTGATGGAATCGGAGGAGCGACCTCCCAGGTACGTCGCCTGCGTCAAGCTCCTCAGATCAGCGGAGAATGCGGCGATGAAGCCGTCGTTCGTGTTCTGCCCGACAGGATGGATGATCGGATCCCCGTTCAGCGGTTGAGCGCTGTTGAGAATCCCGACAAGATCATGCGAGGCCGTCCGGCCCGCCACGAACACGGCATAGGCGCCCCCGAAAAGAGCCACGCTACTGGCGGCGTCCTCATCGGTTCCTCCGAAGTAGGTCGCCTGGGTCAACGCCTTCAAGTTCGAGGTAAGGAGGGCGGCGAACGCGTCCTTGCCGCCCGCGTTTTCCGGTCGGGCGCCTCCGGTCGTTCCCGGAAAGTCCGTCGATGTCGTCGAACCTGTGGCGTAGATGCCAGCTTCCGAGATCGCGAGGCCGCTCACGGAGTCGCCGCCGGTCCCCCCTAGATATGTCGCCTGGATGATCGTCTTCAAGTCCGAACTGAGGAGGGCGACGAAGCCGTCGCTCGGACCCGCCCGGGCAGGCCGAGCCCCTCCCTCCGTCCCCGGGAAGTCCGTCGAGTCGGTGGTCCCCGCCACAAGCACGTTCGACGCCGAAGCGACTGAGGCGGTGACGCGATCCCCGCCTGATCCCCCGAGGTAGGTGCGTTGGATCAAGGGATCGATCACGAGGTCCTTCGTCCGATCGTACTGCCCCACTTCGAAGCGGTAGCTCGTTCCGTCGATCGCATAGGCGACCTCCACAGGGTGCGCGCGGCCCGCGACCGTCTGGTAGGCCTTCGGCCTGCTGAAGACGACCGTGCCGAGCCCCGTACCGACCTCGAGTTCGCCTTTGTCGTTCGCCCGAAGGAACGTCGCGCCAGAGATCCTCACTCCGATCTTCTCGGGCCTCGCGCCAGGCTTGACGTGGAAGAGTTTCTCGACAGTTGCGCCCGCCGCCCTCAGTTCGACCTCGATTCCCTCATATACCTCACCGAGGGTCACGCGACCGTATGTCGGGACGTTCGTTCTCCAGGCGGACGCCTCACTCCCGATCAGATAATTCACCTCGGTTGGGGCTTTCTCTGTGCCTTTCACCAAGGCAGCGGCGCCGCCGACGAGCGCCTCCTTCAGGGACCAACCCGTCGTCCCGGCCTTGCCGGACACCTTCGGGAGGTCGTACACGATCTCGCCGATCCGGGTGACATAAACAGTACCGCCATCGACCCCCGCATAGAATCTCACCCGCTCGTCGGTCTGCCCCTGGTTCGTGATGAAGGGCACGCTTGGATGAATGAGCTTCCTGCTCACCTGCGGCGAGGGCGAGCTCGAAGCCTCGCGCGGCTCGCCGCCATGCTTGGGCGAGGCGAGCACGACCGCCCCCTGGAAGGCCAGTAGCCCCAGGAAAAAGTACCATAAATCCAGAAACCGGCCGCGGGAGCCCGGCTTCCTGTCCATTTGCCGCGTCGAGTATTGCATGATTCCTCCTCCGGGCTCGGACCTATCCATGGCGCCCATCCTCCGTTTGGGCAGAATCTGAGCCTCGCAGAGTTTGAGTTTAGGAAAAATAAACGCTTTTTTCTAATTCCTACGATCGGCCTCGCTGCATCAAGTTCCGATCAGGGCTGTTCAATGCTTAATGCCCTGATAGTTTAAGATGCGCTCCAGGTTAATGGCGTTGTCATGGAAAGCGGTAGCGATATTGCGGTCTGATCCCGAAACGGGAAATATAGAGAATTTATCCTTTAATTGAAAGCATAGCCTGAATGCCTGAGGAAGTTCAGGCTATGCTTCTGGCTAAAAGATAAATGTTCTGGAAACAGTGGCGTTAGCCAGTCTAGTAGGCCGGAATAAGCCGGTTCGAGCGGTATCAAGAACCGGTGTTTCCGATAGAGAACTATTACACGAATTTTTCCGTGTTTATTAGTAAAACCCGTGCTTCATTATTTACAACTTAACAACCACCCGCTTGAGCGGGCGATTGTTAAGTCTGATTCAATTTACTCAGCCATTACTCAACATATGTTAAGTTCAAGCAATAGAACACGGATAAAAATCCGTCTTATCTTTGCCATCCATGTTCTATATCTATAACTACTGAGTGGTTATTTTAGAAAAATAATATAACTAAACATCCAGGTTAGTCACATCCAAGGCATTTTTAACGATGAAGTCTCTGCGCGGCTCGACCACATCGCCCATCAACGTCGTGAAAATTTCATCGGCGGCAATCACATCCTCGATCCTGACCTGCAGCAGCCTGCGGTTATTGGCATCGAGCGTGGTTTCCCAGAGCTGTTCCGGGTTCATTTCGCCCAAGCCTTTGTAGCGTTGAATATGCTGGCCTTTTTTGACTTCCCGCATCATCCATTCGAACGCTTCCCTGAAGCTATCGACATGCTGCTGACGTTCGCCCATCTGAATAAAGGAATTCTCGCCGAACATGCCGACCGTGTCCTGCGCATATTGCGCGATCTGCTTGTAGTCCTTGCCGGTAAAAAACGCCGCCTGCACGATAAAGGTTTTCGTGATGCCGTGCTGGCGCTTGCTGACGATGACTGAGAAATCATTGCCGTTCTTGTAGTCGAGCTCGATCGAGAACAGTGCTTCGCCGGCATTTTGATTCAGCCGGCGTTCCATGTCCGCAAACCAGGCCGCCAGCTTTTGCTGGTCTTGTTTGATCTCATCGTCCAGCACGCCCATAACGGACAGCTGCTCCAGGAAACTGTCATCGTAGCGTCTGAACAGGCGATTGATCGTGCTGACCACGCCGGTAAACTCGCGAGCCAGTTTTTCCAGGCCCTGTCCTTGAATCGGCGGCGCCGAGGCATCGGTAAACAGTTGTGCCTTGTCAAGCGCCAGTTGAATCAGGTATTCGTTCAATTGCGCATCGTCTTTGACGTAATGCTCCTGCTTGCCTTTCTTGACTTTGTACAGCGGCGGCTGGGCGATATAGATATAGCCTTTCTCGACGATTTCAGGCAGTTGCCGATAGAAGAACGTCAGCAGCAGGGTGCGGATGTGCGAACCGTCGACGTCGGCATCGGTCATGATGATGATGCGGTGGTAGCGCAGCTTGTCCAGGTTGTATTCGTCCTTGCCTATGCCGCAGCCTAGCGCCGTGATTAGCGTGCCGACTTCCTCGGATGAAATCATTTTGTCGAAACGCGCTTTCTCGACATTCAAGATCTTGCCTTTCAGCGGCAGGATGGCCTGAGTCCTGCGGTCCCTGCCCTGTTTGGCCGAGCCGCCGGCCGAGTCTCCTTCCACGATGAACAGTTCGGATAGGGCCGGGTCTTTTTCCTGGCAGTCGGCCAGTTTGCCCGGCAAGCCGGCGATGTCCAGCGTGGTTTTGCGCCGCGTCATTTCGCGCGCCTTGCGGGCGGCTTCCCTGGCACGGGCCGCATCGACGATCTTGCCGGCGATGGCTTTGGCGATTTGCGGCTGCTCCAGCAGGAATTCCTGCAATTTCTCGTTCATGGTCGATTCAACCAGCGGTTTGACTTCCGACGAAACCAGCTTGTCCTTGGTTTGCGATGAAAACTTCGGATCCGGCACCTTGACGGACAGCACGGCCGTCAAGCCTTCTCGCGCGTCGTCGCCGGTTGTGGCGACTTTCTCTTTTTTCGCTAGACCGCTTGATTCAATGTATTGATTGATCGTGCGCGTCAATGCGCCTCTGAATCCGGCCAGATGTGTGCCGCCGTCGCGTTGCGGGATGTTGTTGGTGTAGCAGAACACATTTTCCTGATAGGAATCATTCCACTGCATCGCCACTTCGACGGTGACGCCGTCTTTTTCAGCGACGAAATGAAACACTTCGGGGAACAGCGGCGTTTTGTTCTTGTTCAGATGCTCGACAAAGGCGCTGATGCCGCCTTCAAACTCGAAAACATCGCTCTTGTCGATACGTTCGTCTTCCAGGCTGATGCGCACGCCTGAATTCAGGAATGACAGTTCCCGGAGCCTTTTCGCCAGAATATCGTAGTGAAACTCCACATCGCTGAACGTCTGGCCGCTGGGTTTGAAATTGATCAGGGTGCCCGTGCCTTCAGCAGGCCCTACGGCTTCCAGAGGCGCTACCGGCTCGCCCATCATGTATTTTTGTTTATGCAGCAGGCCGTTCTTGCGTATTTCCAGATTCAGTTCTTCCGACAAGGCATTCACCACCGAGACGCCGACACCATGCAGACCGCCTGACACTTTATAGGCATTGTCATCGAACTTGCCCCCGGCGTGCAGCACAGTCATGATCACTTCTGCCGCCGACCTGCCCTCTTCCTCGTGGATATCGACCGGAATGCCGCGGCCGTCATCAGCTACCGAAACCGAACCGTTATTATGAATAATCACTCTGACTTCCTTGCAGTAACCGGCTAAGGCTTCGTCGATGGAGTTGTCGACGACCTCGAAAACCATATGATGCAGGCCGGAGCCGTCATCGGTGTCGCCAATATACATGCCCGGCCGTTTTCTGACTGCATCCAGCCCTTTTAAAACTTGAATGTTGGAACTGTCGTATTGATTGTTAGGGTTACTCATGTAGTTGTCCGCTTTCTAGTGTTGCCGTAATGTTCCACGTGAAACATTACATGGGTTTTATATGTCCATGTTCCACGTGGAACATTTTATATTCTTTCAACTGGCTCAAATCGCCAAGATCAGCCGGTTCGGTGGCGGTGATAAAAACCTGGCATTGCAATTCCGCCAGATAAGCCAGCAGCTTGGCCCGGTTAGCCGCATCCAGTTCGGCAGCAAAATCATCAATCAGAATGCAGCCGATATTGCCGCGCTCATTGGTCAGCAACTTAACCTGCGCAAGCTTTAAGCTCAGTACCAATAATTTCAACTGCCCACGTGAAACAAAATCTCTCGCCAGCCTGTCATTAACCATCAGCTGAAAATCGGCGCGATGAGGTCCGCTGTGGGTGAAGCCATAACGCAGATCTTTATCCCTGTCCTCGGTTAAGACCTGTTGAAACGGCTTGGCGCAATCCCAGCCTGATAAAAGCGTAATGTCTATATGACCAATGTCGAGAAACCGGTTGAGAATTTCAATAAAGACAGGCTTGAACTTCTGTAGGTACTGCTGGCGGCAGTCGTTGACTATTGTACCGTAATAAACCACTTCTTTATCCCAAACATTGATTTGTTCGAGATGCTTCGTTTTTAGCAAGTGATTACGTTGAGACAACGCTTTTTTGAATTTGCGCCAGGCCGGTAAAAAATTATTCTGATCATTGAAAACGCCCCAGTCTATAAATTCGCGTCTGACTTGCGGACCGGCATCGAGCAGTTCATAGCTCTTCGGATGGATCAATTGCAGAGGCAGCGCGTAGGCTAAATCCGATTTCTTTGGCGAGGCTTGATGATTGACGCGAATTTCAAAATCTTTTCCATCCAGCCGAATGCCCAAGTGTCGATGACTGCCATCCGGCTGCAAGGCTTGGGCGGAAACGATTAAATCCTGATGATCCAAACTGATAACGGGTTTGATGGATACGGAACGAAAAGACCTGGCCCGGCCCAGAATGAAGATAGCTTCTATCAGTGAGCTTTTGCCGCTGGCGTTTTCTCCAACAATAAAGTTGATTGCTGGAGAAGGTCTGATAGATTCCTGTCGGATATTTCTGACATGGTAAATATCCAGTTTCAGCAAGCTCATTCGTAATATTACAGCCTCATCGGCATGACGATGAATTTGTACGACGTATCGTTGGGCTCATCGATGAAGCAGGTGCTGGCATTGCTGGCGATGGTCAGTACCGCCAATTCGGAGTCCAGGTTTGAAACGGCGTCCAGTAAATATTGGGCATTGAAGGCGATCGACAAAGGCTCACCCGTGTATTCAATAAAAAGCTCTTCCTCGGCTTCATCATGCTCGGGATTATGCGTGCTGATTCTTAAACTGTCCGGCATAATGTCAAGCGAGACGCCTTTGAATTTTTCATTCGACAGAATCGCAACGCGGGTCAAGGCTTCTTTTAACGACTGTTTCTGGATATGGATCTGGTTAAAAAACGACTGCTGGAATACTTTGCTGAAATCGGGGTACTTTGAATCGACCAATTTGGCTGAAAACACCAGATTCTTGATAAAGATGCGGATATTGTTGCCGGAAAATTCGACTCTCAACTCGGCATCGGGATCATCGAGCAGTCGGCTAAGCTCCAGAACGCCTTTTCTGGGCAGAATAATCCGCGCTTCATAGCCGGTTGCCTGATCCAGTTGATCTTCATAAATCGATAAACGATGGCCGTCGGAAGCCACCAGCTTCAATTTGCTGTTGGAAATATGCAGCAGCAGGCCGTTTAGGTAATAACGGACATCCTGATTAGCCATGCAGAAAGTGGTTTTCTCCAGTGCTCTTTTAAATTTGCCGGCATTGATAAAAAACTGGTTCTCAAACTCCGATTCGGCAAATTCAGGATAATTGTCGGCCGGCAGACAGCTCAAGGAAAAGCGGCTGCGGTTGGATAAAATTTTGACTTTATCGTCTTCCTGCTCGAACTTGATCTCAGCACCGCTCGGCAATAATCGGCAGATATCCAGGAACTTTCTGGCCGGAACCGTAATAGCGCCGGATGTTGCCGTGCCGATCTCGATTTTGGCCACAATCTGAATTTCCAGATCGGTACCGGTCAATATCAGCCGATTATCTTCAATGACCAGCAAGACGTTCGAAAGAATCGGCATGGTTTGCCTTTTCTCTATGACGCTGACTATTTGCTGCAAAGGCGTTAAAAGTGCTTCTCTATTTATAATAAAGTTCATATAAAGAATTTCTTGTTATTACTAGCCGGCATAATACTGTTGAAAACTCGTATTTTACCTTAAAAATCAAAGAGCTAGATTGTTAAAAACAATGTGGTTAAAGTTGTAACTGCATGTGTTCTGCCTGTAGCTAAATCGGGCCTGTTGATAACGGCTCTTTTTATCCACAGCTTTCTCACGCTTAATGCGATAAAGTTCTCAACAGGTTCGAATAGTCTTCAGCAACCTTGCTGTCGGCCTCTTTGAGTTCGCTGATGCGTTTGCAGGCATTCATGACGGTCGTATGGTCGCGGCCGCCGAACGCCTCGCCGATTTCGGGAAAACTGTGCGAGGTCAATTCCCGGGCCAGGCACATGGCCATCTGCCGCGGCCGGGTAATGGACTGCCGCCTGTTTTTGGACGACAGATCGGCCACGCGGATTTTGAAGTACTCTGCTACGGTCTTTTGAATGTTGTCAATATTGACCAGCTTATCCTGCAGGGAGATCAGGTCATGCAGCGCCTCCTTGGTGAATTCGGTCGTGATCTCGCGGCCCGTGAACTGGGCATTGGCAATCACACGCCTTAACGCGCCTTCCAGGTCGCGCACGTTGGACGGAATTCTTTTCGCGATAAAAAATGCGACTTCCTGGGGCAGATCCACATTCGCCAGATGGGCTTTCTTCATGAGGATAGCGGCCCGCGTTTCCATGTCCGGCGGTTCAATCGAAACGGGCAGCCCCCAGCCGAACCGCGATTTCAAACGGTCTTCAAGTCCGATAATCTCTTTCGGATATTTATCGCAGGTCAACACGACCTGATGTTTCTTTTCCAGCAAGGTATTGAAGGTGTGGAAAAACTCTTCCTGCGAACGTTCCTTGCCGGCGAAAAACTGAATATCGTCGATCAGCAGCACGTCAACGCCGCGGTAATATTCTTTAAAGGTATTGATGGAATTTTGCTGCAGCGCCTTGACCATGTCCTGCACGAATTTTTCCGAATGCAGATAAACAATCGTGGCCGACGGATTTTTTTGCAAAACGGCATTGCCTATCGCATGCATCATATGAGTCTTGCCCAACCCCGAACTGCCGTAAATCAGCAGCGGGTTATAAGCCTTGCCGATGTTTTCGGAAACCTGTATCGATGCGGCCTTAGCCAGCTGATTGGATTTGCCTTCGACAAAATTATCAAACGTAAATGCTTTATTAAGGAAGTTGGGGCTGGCCTTTTTGGTTTCGGCCGGTTTGGCAATTGTTGCGGCGGCAGGCGCTGCCGATTTTTTGGAACCGATTTCAAGAATCAGGTTTAAGGCGCCGTTGGAAAACTCATGGATGGTTTCTTCAATTTTGGCAAAATGATGCTGCTTGACCCAGTCCAGCACAAATCGATTAGGCGCCAGCAATTTAATTTGTCCGTCGCTTTCTATGGCCTGAAGCGGCCGTATCCATGTACTGAAGTCGGAACTGGAGATTTCATTTTCAAGTTTAGAAAGGCAGTTATCCCAAATTGAGCTCATTGAAGTATATAAGGTATTGATTTTTAAATGTAAGGAATTTTTGCTTGGTTGCCACTATACAGCAATAAAACAATGCACTACAGAATTGACAGGCTAGAACCTTTATTTTATCATCCACCGTCTTTTTTATCCGTTTTTGTTAACATTTATCTGATCAGGTCTTAAGCCAATGAAAAGAACATACCAACCTAGTAAAATCAAACGCGCCAGAACTCACGGTTTCCGCGCAAGAATGGCCACACGCAATGGTCGTAAGGTTTTGAACGCACGCAGAGCAAAAGGTCGCGCCAGATTAACGGTTTAATTGACCGGTGCGTGACTGAGAAAGTTTTTAGTTTTCCCCCACAGTTACGGTTAAAGAAACCGGCTGAATTTAAAAAGGTTTTTGCTAAGCCTGTTAAATCAAGCGACCAATATTTCACGCTGTTGGCCATCAGGAATGATCTCGATCATCCGAGGCTAGGCTTGGCAATTGCAAAAAAAAATATAAAAAAGGCAGTACAACGGAATGTGATTAAACGTATTGTCCGGGAAAGCTATCGGTTAAAGCAACAAAACCTAGGGAATATAGATATTGTTGTTTTGGCACGCAGGGAAGCTGCAGATGCTTCGCCGGACTTGTTAAGAAAGTCCTTGGAAAGGCATTGGCTTAAGTTGGTAACCCGATGCGATTCATACTCATAACACTCATAAAGTTTTACAAGTACTTTATTAGCCCCTTGCTTGGCAATAACTGTCGCTTCTATCCCAGCTGTTCCGCCTATGCCCTGGAAGCGCTTCAGCTCCATGGCGCCATAACGGGCACCTATCTCACGCTCAGAAGATTATCAAAATGCCACCCTTTCCATGAAGGTGGCATTGATCCCGTTCCAGAAAAAATTGGTAATAATAAAAATGGATAATATTAGATTTGTATTAATCGTTGTTTTTGCAATGCTCGTCTTTATGCTATGGCAAGCTTGGCAAGTGGATTATGGTCCAAAACCTCCTGTCGCAGTGACAGATACGACAAACGCTAAGGAAGATCTGCCTTCCGCAGCCGGCACCCCTGCCCCGGCAGAAACTACGCCGCAGGAAACCTTAGCCGTACCGGCCGCAACCCAGCCTTCAGGCAAAATCATCAAAGTAAAAACCGACGTGCTGGCCTTGGAAATTGACACTCAAGGCGGCACATTACGTAATCTGGATCTGCTGACTTATCCGGTAGAAAAAGAAAATACAATCGTTATTCGCCTGCGCGACATGCTTGGCTTGCCGGCTTCCGAAAAAAATCTTGCTCCGACACGCCTATTTGACAGCAATCCGGACAAATTATTTGTGGCGCAAAGCGGCTTGATTTCCGAAGGCGGGTCAGCAAACGCGGCCACGCACCATACCATTTTCAATAGTGAAAAAGACAGCTACGTGCTGGAGCCCGGCCAGGACACATTGACGGTCCCATTGACCTGGACCGACAGTAATGGTTTGGCTGTGACCAAATTATTCACGTTTAAACGCGGCAGTTATCAGGTCGGTCTGGAACAGAAAGTACAGAATAATTCTGCACAACCCTGGACCGGCAGACAGTATAGCCAGTTAGTGCGCAAGCCTTATCAGGATGAAAAGGGCAACACCTTTATCAGAACCTATTCAGGCGGCGTACTCTATACCGAGGCAGAAAAATATCAGAAGGTAGATTTTGATGATATGGCCGAAGAGAATCTGAACGTCACGGCTAAAGGCGGCTGGACTGCGATGATTCAGCATTACTTTGCTGCCGCATGGATTCCGCCCGTCGATCAGGAAAACCATTTCTATACTAAAGACTTAAAAGACCAGCACTATGTGATTGGCGCCTATTCCGCCCCCGTCACGGTGGCCAGCAACTCCAATGCCCAGTTTGCCGCGCAATTATTTGCCGGTCCTAAAATTCAGCCGATGATGGAAAACATCGCCAACGGCCTGGAACTGACCGTTGATTATGGCTGGCTGACCATTATCGGCAAACCTATTTATTGGTTGCTGAATCAAATATACAACGTGGTCGGCAACTGGGGATGGGCGATTATCGGCGTGACCTTGTGTATTAAGCTGCTGTTTTTCCCGCTGTCGCAGGCCAGCTACCGGTCAATGGCGAAAATGCGCAAAATCCAGCCGCGTCTTAAAGAAATGCAGGAGCGTTTCGCCGATGACAGGCAGCGTTTCAATAAAGAAATGATGGACATGTACAAACGCGAAAAGGTCAACCCCTTAGGCGGCTGTCTGCCGATTCTGGTCCAGATCCCGGTTTTCATTTCCCTGTACTGGGTACTGGTTGAAACTGTTGAAATCCGTCAGGCGCCATTCATGCTGTGGATACAGGATTTATCGGCCATGGATCCTTTTTATGTGCTGCCAGTGTTGATGGGTATTACCATGAAAATCCAGCAAAGTCTGAATCCGGCGCCGATTGACCCGATTCAAGCCAAGATCATGAAAATGTTCCCTATCGTGTTCACCATTTTCTTCCTGTTCTTCCCGGCTGGTCTGGTTCTGTACTGGGTAATCAATAATACCTTGTCTATCCTTCAACAATCGTATATTACTAAGCAGATCAACGAAGCAAAGTAACGTGTATTAGTGGACATCGAAAATTTTGATACCATTGCAGCGATTGCAACACCGCCAGGGAATGGCGGTGTCGGTATTATCCGCATTTCAGGCCCTGACGTTCCGGCCATAGCCAAACAGCTTCTCACCAAACCGCTGCAGCCCAGGTTTGCGCTATTTTCCTCTTTTCTCGATGAAGACGGCTCGGCGATCGATTCCGGCATTGCGCTTTATTTTCCCGCTCCCGCTTCCTATACCGGCGAAGACGTGCTTGAACTTCAGGGGCACGGCGGCTCTGTCGTGCTGGATATGCTGTTGCGGCGCGTCTTATCGCTGGGCGGTCGATTAGCCAACCCCGGCGAATTTACCGAGCGTGCCTTCCTCAATAACAAACTCGATCTGGCGCAGGCTGAAGCTGTCGCCGATTTGATTGAGAGCAGCACCGAACAATCCGTGCGCTCCGCGCAGAAATCCATGCAGGGTGTTTTTTCGGAACAGATCAATGCGTTGGTTGACGAGTTGACAGAACTGCGAACCTATGTCGAGGCCGCTATCGACTTCGTCGATGAAGAAATCGATTTTCTAAGCGATGGCGTCGTGGAAAACCGCATCGTTCATTTATTGGAGCGCATCGAACAGATTCAGGCCACCGCGCAGCAGGGCCGCCTGTTACGCGACGGCATGACGGTCGTGCTGGCTGGCAAACCCAATGCCGGCAAATCCAGCCTGCTCAATGCCCTGGCCGGGCACGATGCGGCCATTGTCACCGATATTGCCGGCACTACGCGCGATGTCTTGAGAGAGCGCATACAACTCGATGGCATGCCCTTGCATGTAATCGACACAGCCGGTCTGAGAGAAAGCGAAAACGTTGTAGAAAAGGAAGGCATCCGCCGGGCCCAGGAGGAAATCAAGCAGGCCGACAGAATCCTGTTATTGCTGGACAGTCGCGAAAGCGAGGATGAACAGCAATTGCTGTCTTATTTACCGGACAATGTCAGCATCACCAAAATTTACAACAAAATAGACTTAATCGGTAGGGAGCCTGAAATACGGCAGACAGCGGCAAGCTGTGAAATTCACTTGTCCGTTAAAACCGGCGCCGGCATGGAATTGCTCAGGCAACACCTGAAGCAATGCATGGGCTACCATGAGCAAACCGACAATGTATTTATTGCCCGAAGACGCCATATCGAAGCCTTGAGAAAAGGCCATGAATTTGTTCTGAGCGCATTGCACCAACTCCAGGACAGCCAGGCCGGCGAACTGGTCGCGGAAGATTTAAGACAGGCCCAGAACAGTCTGTCGGAAATTACCGGTAAATTTACGTCGGATGATTTATTAGGAAAGATATTTTCCAGTTTCTGTATCGGAAAATAAAGTAGTAAAACAACCGAAAACAACATCTAAATAAAGTCAAATAATACAAGGGCTGAGAGCAATTCCAGCCCTTTTTTGTTTTCGGATATTTTCTGTTTCTTGTTATTTATTTACCCCTATATTACCCTTTTAGCATTAGAAGGGGTAAAAAGGGGTAAATAATCCGTGAAAATTACAATCGAAAAGCGCACCAATAAAGAAGGTGACAAACAAAAATTAAGGCTTGTTTACTGGTACGGTAGCTATACCAATGCCGACGGCAAACTGATACACAATAGAAAGCGTGAACAGCTCGATCAATATCTGTTCTCCAATCCTAAAAACAAGCTTGAAAAACAGCACAATAAAGAAACTCTGCAATTAGTTGAGGCGATAAAAGCCAAGCGTATTAATGAGGCAGCCAGTGGCCAGCATGGCTTTACTGATAAAACAAAAAGTAATGCCAATTTCTACTCATTCTTTGAACAGGTCATGGAGACCAAAAAGACCAACGATAGCAGCAGCAATTTCAAATTATGGCAAGCTTGCCTTATTCAGTTAAAGCGACACCATCCGGATGAAAATCTGACCTTTGAGCACATAACTGCAGATTGGTTGGAAAGCGTGCGGCGTTTTTTTGAAACTCAAGCTAGGACTAAAAGCGGCAATCTGATCAGCAAAGGTACTGCTTCATCATATTTCAACAAGGTTCGGGCTGTTGTTAACGCAGCGTATGCCAAAGGGATTATTAACAGAAATCCGCTGACACAGGTGGCCGGTATTAATCCCGGCAAATCCGAACGCGTCTATTTAACGATTGAAGAGGTGCGTGCGCTGGTTAAGACTGAGTGCCGGTATGACGTATTGAAGCGCGCCTTTTTGTTTTCTTGTCTGACCGGTTTGCGCTGGAGCGACATTAATAAACTGGACTGGTCGGAAATCAGTCAATTAAATGGTACTCACCGGATCACATTCAATCAGAAAAAAACCGGTACTTTGCAATATTTGGATATTACTCAGCAAGCTTTCAGCTTAATGGGTGAGCCCACCACTCATGGTCGGGTTTTTCAAGGCTTGAAGTATTCGGCCTATATGAATACCGAGTTATTGCGTTGGTGCATGGCAGCAGGTATCACAAAGCATGTCACATTTCATGCTGGCCGTCATACCTTTGCAGTCAGCCTGCTAAGCAATGGTGCAGACATTTACACCGTATCTAAGCTGATGGGTCACAGTGAGGTAAAGACAACGCAAATTTACGCCGACATTATCGACAGCGTTAGAAAGGACGCGATGCACCGGATACCGGATATTGGGCTTTAGGCGGCGATATGAACAATGAAACCCCATACCAACGGTATTTAAAACGGCTTGACCGGACCCCGACGAGCGAAGCGGATATATTGATTACAAGCCTTGGGGACGCTTACCGGAGACTTGTTGCTAATATAAACAGTAACCCCAAAATACCTGATGAACTTAAAGTTGAGAACGCACCACTTCATGAGACTGTTTTTTTTAACAACTTAATTAGGCCTGGTGCGGCAAACGGCGACGAATTAGCTGAGGCTTACCGATTGCGCCACCCGGCCAATGAGGACGGAGTATTTGACCTATGTGAGTCCGAATCGTTACCAATTGCGCTTTCTTATTGCATACAGGCATACCGGGCTGATGCTGATGGAAAAAGAGATTTAGCCTGGACCTATATCATTGATGCCAGAACGTGGTTTACCCCTTCACTGATGATGAAGCCGATCAAGATTGAGCAGGCACACAAAAGGAAGAAAAAACGAAGTGATTGTTCTGCGGCTGGGAAAATATCGAGCGAGATCAGGTATGGACCTTACCGGGAGATTGTAATCAATGAATACCAGTCCGGGAAATGGAAAAGCGAGGTTAAGAAAAATCGTAAAAACACCGGGGCGCGAGCGGCGGCTGAGGTTATTGCTCCAAAACTGGAGCAGATGGTAAAGGGTAGTAGTAGTCCAGGGTTAAGTACTGCTGGCGATAATGTTTTTAGATGGACTTACGGCGTAATACTGGAGTTTGAAAAATCAAGAAAATAAAAAGTGTACAGAGTACAAAAAAAGTTTTGTACTCTGAATATATCCATATAAAACAATAACTTAACATTAATTCATCTTATCAAAATCCAACCAAAGGAAAATAAAAAGATGAATGAACAAGCAAATATTAACGAAGTAGTTGCATTGCTTAATGTTTTAACCAATGCAATTTTATCCTCCAAGAATTCTTTAACGGCTGAAGAGGCCGCCGCCTATTTGGGCCTCAAGGTGAGCTATTTGTACAAACTCACATCAACTCAAGAGATCCCACACTACAAGCCTCGCGGCAAGATGCTTTATTTCAAGCGTGACGAACTTGACGCCTGGTCGCTGCAAAACCGCATCAAAACCACCGACGAAATCGACAAAGAGGCCGCCAACCGATTAGTCAGTGCATAAAAAGGCCCCGAACTATTAATCAATAGCCGGGGCCCTTCGTGAAACTACATCAAATCATCGCAATTTGATTATAACGCGAGGGGATTGTCCCGCAAAAGGATAATCCTATATGAACAAACAATTATGCCAATGCGTTAATACTAAGATTGGCGCCATTAACATCAAGGCCGGGAAACGACCAGTATTCATTCTTGAACTGGCATCCGATGACGGCCAGTTATTCATCAAATTCTTCAACGTAAACCGCACAGCAAAGGGTAATTACACGACTGACCGTAATGGCGACTTTGCGAAACTTTACCGACTTACCGCTGGAGAGAACCCAAGCGCCCGTTTTAGTCGTTGTGACAAGCTTCTGAGTCATTTCGTGGGGCACAGGTTTTTTATCAGTTATGAACTGGCTGGTGACCGTCACGGCAATGATTATTTGCGCGCCACCAGCATCAAGCCGGAGCGCTCCGTTGTTGGTGATGAATGGACACTGACTGGACACCTGATAATAAACGCCAGGAAAAAGCCCGTCAAAAGTTCGGCAAAAAATAGGCAACGTTTAGGCAATTTTGAGGCAAAAAATGGGCAATTTTTAGGCAATTGCAATTCGACTCAAGGGCAGACGACGCAAGGCCTGGAACCTGTTTTCGATCCCATACCCCATCCCCTATCCAAGATAGGAGCATCCCACATACCCAATATCAATAATACGTATATAAGGGAAATAGGACAAAACATAACCGATTCACCACCCGCAATCGATCTGGCAAATCTCGCAATCGATCAGCAATTTGTTTTTTAAGGGTGGTTACCATGAAAAGCTTAATATCAAAAGCTCAATTAATTCAAGACTTCAATGATGCCCAGAAGGGCTTTATTGATTCAGTAAATCAAAGCATGGAATACGCCTTTCAGATGGGCGATATCCTTATCCAGCTTAAAGAAATAACACCTCATGGCCAGTTTGAGAGCGTGCTCAAAAACGAAACGCGTTTCGCTTTTGGTGAACGGTATGCGCAGATGCTGATGAAAATTGCCGCTAATAGATCGCTGGTTCTGGAACACAGCAAGGGCGAGGCGCTAAGCATAAGGGAAATGAATAAACTTATCTCAGACACCAAAAAGGCTACTAAATCAGCCGGTAATTCAGAATCTGACGGCGAGGCGACTATCAACGCGACCGCAGTTAAAAGCCAACAATCCTTTGGCAAGGAAGGTCGGGGGGATGTCATTGAAGGCGAATATACCGATGTTTCCAATAATGAACCGGACCCGGCGCCACCTGCCCTTCCCAGTCCTGAGCTAGAATCCGAGCCTTTAGAAGAAAGTTACACAGAGTTAGACCAGCTGCGCGACACCGTGGCTGCGCTGGCCGAAGAGAACGCCAGGTTGGAGGCTGACAACAACCGGATGCGCGCAATTTTTGAAGACGATAACCACACAGCGGCGGCCATCAAGGAAAATGATAAATTAGCGTCAATCAATACCGGCTTGCAGTCGCGCATTGATGGCCTGCTCAACGAAAACTCGGCAATGCAGAGGCAATTAAACAAATTGGACCGCCGCTGCAAGATGCTGGACAAGAAACTCAAGGAGGCCGGTCATGAGTAATCTTGTTCTTAGGGATTACCAGGAACTTAGCCTCGACGGATTGCGCGCCGGTTTTGCAGCCGGCCATCGGTCGCAAATGCTCTACTTGCCTACAGGCGGCGGAAAAACCGAGATTGCGATCTCGATGCTTGCCGCTGCCGAAGAGAAAGGCCATAGGGCCGCCATGGTTCTTGATCGCCGCGTATTGTGCGACCAAACGAGCCAGCGCCTGGACAAGTACAACATCGATCACGGCGTTTTAATGTCCGGCCATTGGCGTTATCTGACGTACAAGTCAATACAAATTTGTAGCGCCCAAACACTGGAAAAGCGGGGATCTTTTCCCAACCTGAAGTTGCTGGTGGTCGATGAGGCGCATAATACGCGCCAAGCAACCATTGAATTTATAAAAAACAATCCCGGCGTCAAGGTCGTCGGGCTTAGCGCATCACCTTTTACAAAAGGGCTTGCGGGAGTTTATTCAAATGTAGTCAGCGGATCGACAACCGAGCAACTTGTCGGCATGGGCAACTTGGCACAGCTGCGCGTCTTTATCGCAAAAGAGATTGATATGACCGGCGCAAAGAAAGTCGGCGGTGAGTGGAGCCAGGCAGAAGCCGGCGCACGCGGTATTCAGATAACCGGCGATATTGTTTCTGAGTGGATTAAAAAAACGCATGATATTTTTGGAGGACCACGAAAAACGATTGTATTTTGCGCCGGCGTAGAGCATGGGCAGGACTTGTCAGCAAAATTTAAAGATGCCTGTTATAACTTTGTTTCAATTTCGTACAAGGACGACGAGGACACAAAGCAGGATATTCTGCGCGAGTTTTCAAAACCGGACAGCGCAATCCATGGTCTGATTGCAACCGATATCCTCACAAAGGGATTTGACCAGGCCGATGTAATGATAGGCATATCGGCGAGGCCGTTCTCGAAATCGTTCAGTAGTCATGTTCAGCAATTGGGGCGAATCATGCGCCCATGCCCAGGCAAGGAGGCTGGTATTTGGCTCGACCATAGCGGCAACTTTCTTAGATTTAAAGACCAATGGGAGGACTTATACCACAATGGCGTAAATGCGCTCGATGACGGCGCAGAAAAGCCGAAAAAAGAACCGACCAGGGAAGATAAAGAGGCGGCAAAATGCGCCAATTGTGGCGAACTGTGGGGGCCGGATCGGGATATTTGTCAGCACTGCGGACACAAGCGCATTAGGCGCAATCAAGTTGTATCCATCCCGGGTCAGATGGAGGAAATACGACTGGGCAAGGCGGTGGTGGCGCGGAATAAAAGAGACTTATGGAACCAGCTTTGTAGTTACACCAGGCTGCACAATAAAAACCCTGGAATGGCGTTTCACCTGTATAAGGGCATTGCCGGCGATGTGCCGCCGTTTAAATTTGAAACAGCCCCTAGCGTTCCGGTTAGTCGCGCCATTGAGAATGAAATAAGGAGGCGTAACATCGCCTTTGCCAAGGCCTGCAAGCGGAGGACCGCATGAGCGCAATTTCAAAAGCAGCCGTTGGTAAGTGGCCGAGCATCTTAATCACACTAGGTATAGATCAATCATTCCTA